>CAZWCL010000105.1:0-9189 GCA_964632265.1 uncultured Hyphomicrobiaceae bacterium
AAACAGACCCTGCTCGGCGTCACGGGGTCCGGGAAGACGAACACGGTGTCGTGGGCCGTCGAGGAACTCCAGCAACCGACGCTCGTCGTCGCGCACAACAAGACCCTCGCCGCGCAACTGTACGAGGAGTTCCGGAACCTCTTCCCGGACAACGCGGTGGAGTATTTCGTCTCGTACTACGACTACTACCAGCCCGAGGCGTACGTGCCGCGCTCCGACACCTATATCGAGAAAGAAGCCTCCATCAACGAACAGATCGACCGTATGCGCCACGCTGCAACGCGGGCGCTGCTCGAACGTGATGACGTCATCATTGTTGCGTCGGTTTCGTGCATCTACGGTATTGGATCGGTCGAAACCTATACGGCGATGACGTTCGCGATGGAGGTCGGTGAACAGATATCTCAGCGCCAGTTACTCGCCGATCTCGTCGCGCTGCAATACAGGCGCAACGACGGCAATTTCCATCGTGGCACATTCCGCGTGCGCGGCGACACGGTCGAGGTCTTCCCCGCTCACTTGGAAGACCGTGCATGGCGCATCACGATGTTTGGCGACGAGATCGAGACGATCACCGAATTCGATCCCCTCACCGGCCAGAAGACCGACGATCTCAAGCTCGTCAAGGTCTACGCCAACTCGCACTACGTGACACCCAAGCCAACGCTGCAGCAGGCCGTTCGCCAGATAAAGGTCGAACTCGACCAGCGCCTTGCCGAACTCAACGCGGCCGGCAAATTGCTCGAAGCACAACGCCTCGAACAGCGCACACATTTCGATATGGAAATGATGGAGGCGACGGGTTCGTGCGCCGGGATCGAGAACTACTCGCGCTATCTCACGGGCCGGCGTCCCGGCGACCCGCCGCCGACGTTGTTTGAGTACCTGCCCGACAATGCTCTCGTCTTCGCTGACGAAAGCCACGTCTCGGTGCCGCAAATCGGCGGCATGTTCCGCGGCGACTACCGTCGCAAGGCGACGCTCGCTGAATACGGCTTCCGGCTGCCGTCATGCCTCGACAACCGGCCGATGCGTTTCGAGGAATGGGACGCTATGCGGCCGCAATCGGTGTTCGTCTCGGCGACACCGGGCGGCTGGGAGATGGAGCAGACCGGTGGCGTCTTTACCGAACAGGTCATCCGTCCGACCGGATTGACCGATCCGGAAGTCGAAGTCCGGCCCGCGACCAACCAGGTCGACGACGTGCTTGACGAAATCCGTACCACCATCGCCGCCGGCTATCGGACGCTCGTCACCGTGCTCACCAAGCGCATGGCGGAGGACCTCACGGAGTATCTGCACGAGCAGGGTATCCGCGTGCGCTACATGCACTCTGACATCGAAACGCTCGAGCGCATCGAAATAATCCGTGACCTGCGTCTCGGCGCATTCGACGTCCTGATCGGGATCAACCTCTTGCGGGAAGGCCTTGATATTCCCGAATGTGGTCTCGTCGCGATCCTCGATGCCGACAAGGAAGGTTTCCTGCGTTCTGAGACGTCGCTGATCCAGACGATCGGGCGGGCGGCGCGCAATGTCGACGGGCGCGTGCTGCTCTATGCCGACAAAATGACCGGTTCACTCGAGCGCGCCATCGCCGAGACCGACCGGCGCCGCGAGAAACAGGTGGCGTGGAACGAGGCCAATGGCATCACGCCGGAATCGGTTCGCAAGGAGATCGGCGACATCATGGCGTCAGTCTACGAGGGCGACCGCGTGACCATCGATGCCGGCCTGGCCGAACGCGCTACAGAGGACGACGGGCAGGTGCTCGTCGGCCATAACCTCGCAGCCGTCGTCAACGAAATGGAAGAGCGCATGCGCGCCGCCGCCGCCGATCTCGATTTTGAAGAAGCCGCCCGGCTGCGCGACGAAGTCAAGCGGCTGCGCGAAACCGAACTCGCCGTCTCCGCCGATCCGCTCGCGCGTCAGGCCGATGTCGAGAGCGCGGCGGGCAGCTTTGATGGGGCCGGAAGCTATGGCGCCGCCGCAAACCTGCCGAAGGGGGCCAAGGGCGGGGCCAGCGGAGCCAGGGGGGGCGGGGCCGCGGCCAAGTCCGGCAAGGCCCGCGGCCCGCGCAAGCCAACTCTGGACGAAATGACCGTCGGGCGCACGGAAGTGCCTGCCGGCCACGATCTCCCCTCACGCCAGCGCATCGGCAAAACGATCGAAGTCGGCGACACGGGCGACGTCCAGAAAAAGACCCGCCGCGGCCGCCCCAAAAAGACCGGCCGGCCGGGAGCTTGAATTAATGCGACAGAGGGATGCATCTGATGGACCCACGTGAAGCATGGCTGGACGAAGACAACATCCGCCCCTGATGCAGATCGTGTGAGTTATTCGATCCCGGGCCCTTAAAACGTATCACCCCTGGCGCGTAAGCCTATAACCGAGCGGGCCTTCGCGAACACATCCACGCAACGTTCATTGAGGCCAGACTTCTCATCAACTGACCTTCGCACCAGCGCCCAAAGAGCCCTCACATGCACATCACCCGTCCCACCGCGAAACTTTACGCCCGGCATCTGCCGTGCACATCGCCCTGGGTCACCTCGCCCGAGACCGTCGTCTTCCTGCACGGGGTCGCCGTCACCCACGCGATGTGGTCGAAATGGGTTCACGTCCTCAACCCGCACTATGATCTCATCCTCATCGATACGCGCGGCTGCGGCCAGTCGAGCGATGTCCGCGATATCTCCTCGTGGACGTTCGATGATCTCTCCGATGACATTCTTGCCGTTGCCGATCATGCCGGCGTCGAGCGCTTTCACGCCGTTGGCGAGTCAACCGGGGGCACAGCTGTCCTTAATCTCGCGACGCGTCGGCTCGATCGCGTAGCGAGCGCGACCATCGTCTCAACCGCCCACCGCGGCGGACAGATCGAGAAAGTGCGCGCGTGGCGTGAGCACATTGAGAAGAACGGCGTGCCAGTATGGTCGGCTGAGATGATGGCGCGGCGCTTCGTGCCAGGCGCCATCACGGACACCGAATACGCCTGGTTTCGCGCGCTGCAGGACCAATCACGCCCCGAGCCGTTACTCGCAAAGGGCGAATTGCTCCTCGGCACCGACCTTACCAGCCGCCTCGGCGGCATCGACTGCCCGCTGCTGATCATCGCGCCGGACAAGAGCCCGTTCGTCACGCCCGACATCCCCGCCGAGATCGCAACCCACGTGCCGCACGCGGATTTGTACGTGATCCCTAACAGCCGCCACGGCATATTTTTCTCGCATGGCACCAAGTGCGCCGAACAGTTTCTCATCTTTCAGGCCCGTCCGCGCCGCGACGCATGAGGCACCACCCCGCCCACTTGACGTCATCCTGTACGAAAGCGATCCTGATCTTTCACCCGAAACGCGCCCGCCAGGACCAGCACCATGCTCGCCAACGATATTCTCAAAACGAACACCAAAGTTCTTTCAATCGCTCAGCGAAAACAGTTCTTCGAGGATGGTTGCCTGGTCATTGAAAACGCGATCAGCGCCGAGTGGATCGAAAAGCTGAAAGCCGCGATCGAAGATATGATCGATGTCAGCCGTGGTGTCAGCGTCAGCAACAGTCAATTTGTCCTTGAGGACGGCCACACTGCCGACGAGCCGCGTCTGCGCCGCCTCACCAGTCCCGTCTCGCATCATCCAACGTTCTGGGAGTTCGCATCGCGATCGCCTATCATCGACGTCGCCGCTGATGTATGCGGACCGGACGTGAAATTCTACCATTCAAAGCTCAACTTCAAATGGCCGAAGGGCGGTCAGAAATTCGATTGGCATCACGATATCCCGGCATGGCCCCACACTGACTACAGCCCCGTCACCATTGGTCTCTATCTCGATGATTGCGACGAAGCCCAAGGCCCGCTGAAGGTCATTCGCGGCAGCCACAATGAACCGCTTCGCAGTATGTATGACGCCGACGGCAATTGGGTTCTCAAGATCGACGAGGCCAACCTGCCTCAGAACTGGGAGGACGATACAATCTCGATGACTGGTCCGGCCGGATCGTTAGCGTTGCTCAATTGCCGCGTCATTCACGGTTCCGCCCGCAACGCCTCAGACCGCATGCGCCCGTTGCTGCTCAATGTCTACTCGTCAGCCGACTCCATGCCTTATGTCACGAACCCGATCCCGAGCGAGTACGAAGGCACCATCGTCGCCGGCCATCCCGCCAAATATGCCAGCCACGATCCGCGAGGCTGCGAACTACCGCCCGATTGGTCGAAAGGCTATGTCGGTCCGTGGCAGCATCAGGCCGACAAGAACCCTGGCACCGAGTCTGCCATGTGAGCATCAGCACTGACGGCCGGGCCGTGAACCCTCACACCGTCTCACAAGGCCGCTTGATGGCGCATCGGCTTCAATCGTCTTATTCATCTGCCGCAAACGGAAGACACGAGCCATATTTTCTTGAGTTACTTCAATGTCGTTATCTGCTCTTTGCTGAACGGCACATTCGATCGCGTTACGGTTTCCCAATGATTTGGCGGCGAATCCAACCGGACAAAATTTGATTTGGATCATGTCGTCAGTGGGCTGCGCGCATTATTCTGAGCGTTTTCAATGCTCAGGAGGGGCCCCGATGTCCGACGTGCGAAGAAACAGCGCCACAACCACGCCGAGTTCAATGCCTCCGGCCACCACCACCACCGATAGTGCCGAACGCGAGCCTGAGCAGGGCCAGCCGCCGCCCGCGCAAGACGGCGCCGACATGCTCGCGCCCATCCCGGCGGCCCCTGAAAATGCCTCTCACCATCTGGCCCAGTTGCGCCGTGACCAGGATGCCATCCGCCGGATGTTCGAAACCGGTGAATATCCTTACAAGAAGAAAATGTCGCGCCGCCCCTACGAGAATCACAAGGCTGAGCTGCAGACGGAGCTGCTCAAGGTCCAGGAATGGGTCAAGACGACCAACCAGAAAATCGTCCTGCTCTTTGAGGGACGCGACGCGGCTGGCAAGGGTGGTACGATCAAGAGGTTCACAGAGCACCTCAATCCGCGCGGGGCGCGTGTCGTAGCGCTGGAAAAGCCTACCGAGCGAGAGCGGTCGCAATGGTATTTCCAACGCTACATCGAGCACTTCCCATCCGGGGGAGAAATCGTTCTTTACGACCGCTCCTGGTACAACCGCGCGGGCGTCGAGCGGGTCATGGGATTTTGCAAAGCCAATGAATATCTCGAATTCATGCGTGAAGCGCCCGATATCGAACGCATGATGGTGCGCAACGGCATCTGGCTCTTCAAATACTGGTTTTCGGTGACGCGCGAAGAGCAACTCCGGCGCTTCAAGGCGCGTGAAAGCGAGCCGCTAAAGAAATGGAAGCTCTCGCCTATTGATCTTAAGTCGCTGGACAAATGGGAAGACTATACCGAGGCCAAGGAGGCGATGTTCTTTTACACGGACACGGCCGATGCGCCCTGGACGATCATCAAATCCGACGACAAGAAGCGCGCGCGCCTGAATTGTATGAAGCATTTCCTGGCATCATTGCCGTATCCGGAAAAGGACACGCGGATCGTCGGACGTCCCGATCCGTTGATCGTGGGCTCCGGCGACCACGTCATCGGGCGGAGCGACCACATCCTCGGCAACAGCCTGCATCCCGATCAACGCCGCAACGATCAGGCTGGGGCATAAATACGCCGCTCACGTTGCCATCGCAATCAGCCGGCTCCGCCTTATTTCGCGGCCGACACGGCTTCGCTCAGATGGCGTGCGATGACGCGCTCTTCGTCGGTCGGCACGACAAGCACCTCGGTGGGGCCGCGCGAGATCCGCGTCGCGTTGGCATCGTTTGCATCGGCGTCGATCGTCACGCCGATCCACTCCATGCCGCGGCAAACGCGGGCCCTGATCCCGGCAGCATTCTCCCCGATGCCCCCGCAGAAAACCAGCGCATCGATGCCGCCGAGAACCGCGCACATAGCGCCAAGTTCACGGCGAATTCGGAACACGAAATAGTCGAGCGCCTGACGCGCGGCCGGCGCCTCGGATGCCTCGAGTACGCGCATGTCGTTCGTCCAGCCGGAGAGCCCTTTCAGGCCGCTTTCCTTGTAGAGGAGTTCGGTGAGTTCAGCGGGCGTCAATCCTTCGTGCTCTAGCAGGTAAAGCACCACGCCCGGGTCAAGCTGGCCGCACCGGGTTCCCATCGGCAGCCCATCCAGAGCCGAAAAGCCCATCGTCGAGGCAACGCTATCGCCTTCACGGATCGCACACATTGAGGCGCCGTTGCCGAGATGGGCGATGACCACACGTCCATCGGCAATGGCTGGCGCTAGTGACCTCAGCGCGCCGGTCACATAATCATAGGAAAGCCCGTGAAATCCGTAGCGGCGAATACCCTGGTCGTAGTATTTACGTGGCAGGGCGAAGGCGTCGTTGACCCACGGGTGGCCGCGGTGGAAGGCGGTATCAAAACAGGCGAGTTGGAGCGCATCGGGAAACACCTCCCGCGCCGCATCGATGGCGCGCAGATTGTGGGGCTGGTGCAATGGCGCCAATGACTCGAGTGCGCGGAGCTGTTCAACGTTTTCGCCGGTCAGACGCGTCGGCTCCGTGAACGAGAGGCCGCCGTGGGCGACGCGATGGCCAACGCCGGCGACATCGGTCACACCAATGGACTGTTCGAGTTGTTCGATGATCGCCGCGACAGCCTGGCCGTGGCTCGCGCATCCAAGGTCTCGAGATGACGTTTCGCCACCCTTCTCGACTGTCAACCGGGCCGCGCCACCCAGGCTCTCGACCTCGCCACAAAGGATTTCGCGCGGCTCCAATGCGGGCTCGTACACTGCAAACTTGATCGAGGATGAGCCCGCATTGAGAGTGAGGAGCAGACCTGTCACGATAAGTGGCTCCATGCGTCATGTTTAATGGTCTCTAAGCGCAGAGCTGTTAGGCGTTAGCCAACAAGCATTACGGCGATATGACAAGAAGCTGCCTCATACGGTGTCGCAGTGCACGGTCAGACCGTCCTCGCGCAGCGCCTCGATGGTTGCGAGCAGGTGGCGGCGGTCACGGGTTTCAATCGTGAGTTCGAGCACGGCGCCCTTGGCGGGGAGGTTCGAGAAAACGCGCTGGTGGAGGACCTCTACGATGTTGGCTTCCATGCAGCCGACGATGTTGGCGACCCGGGCCAACTGACCAGGACGGTCCTGAAGCTCGATGACCAACTGGGAAATCCGGCCCTGCCGCGCGAGATCGCGCGTCAGGACGCCAGCGAGAAGGCGCGTGTCGAGATTGCCGCCACACAGCACAGTGCCGACTTTCTTACCTGCAAACCGGGCTGGCTCCGACAGTACGGCTGCTAATCCTGCGGCGCCAGCGCCTTCCACCACAGTCTTCTCGATGGTGATGAGCTGAGACAGGGCGCGTTCTAGCGCGATTTCCGTGACCAGCAGGATATCATCGACGCTTGCCTTCACGATCTCGCTCGTCAGCCTGCCGGGCGCCTTGACGGCGATGCCTTCGGCGAGTGAGTTGCCGCCAGCGGGCAGGTCGCTCCCCGTCAGCACGTTATACATCGACGGGTAGAGTTGCGCTTGGACGCCGAAGATTTCGATGTCGGGCCGGCGTGCCCGTGACGCTATCGAAATGCCCGAAATTAGGCCGCCGCCGCCAATCGGTACAACCAGGCAATCAAGGTCCGGCACGTGGTCCAGCATTTCGAGGCCAAGTGTGCCCTGGCCGGCTATGACAAGGGGATCATCGTAGGGGTGGACGAATGTAAGCCCCTTCTCGTCGCAAATCTTGCGCGCGGCGGCGAAAGCATCCTCGAGCGTTGGACCGGTTACGATCACCTCCGCGCCAAATGCCCGCGTGTTGTCAATCTTGACCTGCGGTGTGCCCTCCGGCATCACGATGGTCGCTGGAATGTCGAGGCCGGCGGCGTGGTAGGCGACGCCCTGGGCATGATTGCCGGCTGACATCGCAATGACGCCCCGTAAGCGCTGAGTGGCGTTGAGCGAGACCAGGTGGTTCAAGGCACCGCGTTCCTTGAACGAAGCGGTAAACTGTTGGTTCTCGAATTTGAGCCAGATCTCACAACCGCAGATCTGCGAGAGCGTCCGGCTCTTCAGGAACGGCGTCTTGATGACGTTGCCGACCATTACTTCGGCTGCGCGCTCGATGTCGCCGATTGTCGGCGCTGCCGGCACCGATGCTACCGCACTCTCGGTTGAACTGCGCTTCGAAGCCGCACGGGCCATCGACGCTCTCCTCTTCCGCCGCAGCCTGCTGATGGCCGAATCGGCTTTGTGCGATATCCTAGCCCCCGGCTGTCGGCAGGGCCACGATCATACACGTCGTCGTGCCGTGGGCGAGCAGCTTGCCGTTCGCGTCCGTGAGCCGGCCGTCCGCCGTCGCCACGCGGCGGCCGGCATGCAGCACCCGGCCTTCGGCGACGACCGTGCCCGTCTCAACCGTTATCGGGCGCACGAGATTGACGCTGAACTCCGCGGTGGTATAGCCGGCGCCCCTGGCAAGCGTCGACTGGACGGCACAGGCCATACACGAATCGAGCAGCGTGCCGTACCAACCGCCGTGGACGCCGCCGATCGGGTTATAGAAGCTCAGCGAGGGGGCGCCGAGGAAGACCGCGCGGCCGTCGTCCACCTCTGTCAGGGAAAAGCCAAGCACCTCGGCGATCGGGGCTTGCGGCAGCTCTCCGTCGCGTATCGCCTGGAGGAATTCGAGGCCGGTCCGCGATGAAAGCTCTTTCATCGCAGGGACGCCGTAAGTCAGCTTCGTCATTGCGTCCGGACCTTCGAGACCGGTTCGTCGGCCGCCGGCACGCCACCGCTCTGTCCCGATGCCAACCGGTCGCGGGCGAAATCAAGCGGAACGGCGGTTGTATACTTTATCTGTTCCATCGCGAACGCCGAAGATACCTTGGTTATCGAGATCCTTGAAATCAGTTTCTTGTAGAACCGGTCGTAGGCATCGATCGACGGTACGACAACGCGCAGGAGATAATCCACTTCGCCCGACATCCGATAAAATTCAACGACCTCGGGGAAATCGACAACGACCTTGTGAAAGGCGTTGAGCCATTCCGCAGTGTGAGCATCCGTGGTGATCGACACGAAGACAGTCACCCCGGCATCGACTTTCACCGGATCAACAATCGCAACCCGGCGCTCGATAATGCCGTTCTCCTCGAGCCGGCGGATACGGCGCCAGCAGGGTGTGGTCGACAGG
>CAZWCL010000106.1:0-9080 GCA_964632265.1 uncultured Hyphomicrobiaceae bacterium
GACCATATGGGTCGGGCGGCGCGGCCCGATTTTGATCCTGCGCCGTCTGGATGTTGCGCTGGCGATAAGCCGGCTGCTGGCCATAGTCGAGACGCTGGCCGCCCGGCCGCCACGGCAATCGCTCTTCGGCCTGGGCCGGAGCCGACGGGACACCGGCAATGCCGATGCCGACGCAGGCGGCGGTCAGAACGCCGAGAAGTCCGAGAATACCGAAAATCCGCTGTGATCGTATAACCATCGCGACGCTCCCCCGCCCGAACTGCCAGGCTTGCTGGCTTAAAGGCGATATGACCGGTCCCTTTAAAGACAGCGGAGACTGTCCCGAGCCAGGCCCCCAGTTGTGTTTGGTCGATGGTTAAGGAGTTATGAAGAAACTATGGCTGAACATGGCCCCTGACGGGACGGTTTGGCGGCGCGGCCCGCGAGAGCACTATTCGGCGGTGAACTGAAGTTTCCCGACGAGGTCTTCCCGGCCCCACGCTACGAAAGGTGGCGTGCGGAAATTTTTTGCCCGATTGCCGTAGAGGAGAGGTGAGCCATCGAGCCGCGTGACGTCGCCGCCGGCAGAGCGCACGATGGCATGTCCGGCCGCAATATCCCATTCGCAGATGGAGCCCAGGCGCGGGTAGAAGTCCGCCCGCCCCTCCGCCACACGGCAAAATTTCAGCGAAGAACCCGCTTCGACCCGGCCGCTGATCGGTTTGCCTTCAAGCTCGCGCTCAAGTTTTGCCGAGGGGTGCGAATTCGACAGCGATACGACCAACGCCTCGGGGTCCGGCCGGCGCGTGTGGACGGGAATAAATGATATGTCGTCGAGCGTCGCATTCTTCTGCACATCGATTTGCGCGTAGCCGACGCGGTCATCCGCAGTCGTCACGTAGAACTCTCCGTTGGCCGGTAGAAGGATCAGGCCGAACACAGGCACCCGGTCTACGACCATGGCTACATTGATCGTGAAATCCTCGGTGCCCTTGACGAATGCGCGGGTGCCATCCAGTGCGTCGACGAGAAACAGCGTGCCGTCGACCTCGGGGATGATGCCGGCGCTAAACTGCTCTTCAGCAACGATCGGAACATCCGCCGCAATCAGCTTCAGCGCCTCCACGATTAGGACCTCGGCCTCTTGATCAGCGATCGTTACGGGGGAAGCATCAGCCTTGCGCTCAACCGCGACGTTATCGCGGAAATAGCGTAGCTCCAGGCGGGCAGCTTCCAGAACGGCCGGCAACAGACCGGTGATAAGTTGTTCATGTGTCGGGATTTTCATAATCACTCCAGTGTGCCCTGAACTCGTCCAGCCGCACCAATCGGGACCGAGCTGAAAGGTTCCTGCCGATACCTGCGCTCGAGGGCGCATGGCCAAACGGCGGGGCTGCGACACCCCATTTGCAAACGCTCTATCCCGGAATCGCGAGCATGGGAACCGCGTCATCGCCACACCAAGCGCGCCACGGCTATCAGGCAGCAGAGTCGTTCCGGCCACGGCTTGGTAAAATTCGACACCGAAGACGGCAATCCGGTGCGCGGAGCGGTGGTCTCTTCACCGCGAACAGGCTATGTGAACCGGATAACAGATCCCGTGCTCTCCAGATGTATCGCGTACCGTGTGGCACTCAAATTTCGATGGCCCATCATTCGCGACTGGAGCTCCCATGACTGCTGACGCCGCCCCCGAACCGTCCGATCTCGAACTCGCCGCGCTGATCTCGAGCAAAATCTGCCACGATGTGATCAGTCCGGTTGGCGCGATCTACAATGGCCTCGAAATTCTGGGCGACGACAGCGACCCCAGTTCGCGCGACTACGCGATGGACGTCATCCGCAACGTCACCAAACAGGCCTCGGCTCGGCTCCAGTTTGCCCGCTTCGCGTTCGGCGCTGCCGGATCGGCCGGCGCGGAGATCGACCTCGAAACGGCGCGCGCAATCTCGGTCGGCCTGATCGGTGATTCCAAGCATGTACTAACGTGGACGGCGCCAGCCGGCTACCTGCCGAAGAACGAGGTCAAGTTGCTGCTCAATCTGGTGGCGATTTCGATCAATGCACTGCCGCGCGGCGGCAGCATCGAGGTCAATATCGCGGAAAACCTCGCCGAACCCAGTTTCCGTATTCGCTGCAGCGGAACGCGGGCGCGAGCGCCGCAACACCTGCCCGAGATGCTGTCTGGCGAGATCGGCGAAATCGACGCGATGTCCGTGCAGGTTTATTACACATGGCGCCTGGCACAGGCTGTCGGGGTGACAATCCACCTCGAACACGAGGGCGATACGGTCGTTATCGGGGCGGACCGGGCCTGAGGGCTGATGTGTCAAGCAAACCTTAATACTGGGGCCTGATAGTCGTGTGACCCGTCGCCACGCAACGCGATGCAGATTATTTTCTGGAGGCTCATAGCATGCAGCGATGTCTTGTCGTGGACGAGTCCGATGTCACCCGGAAAGTTGTCCGAGTGATCCTGACGAGCCTCGGTTATGTCATAGCGGAAGCGAAAACTGGCGAAGCGGCGCTGGCAATGTGCGAAGATGAAATGCCGGATGCCATTTTGATCAACTGGGACCTTTCGGATATGTCCGGCTTCGACTTCCTCATTGCGTTTCGCCATCGATTCGATGGGGTGAAAACTCACATCGTCTATGCGACGACGGAAAACGATCCGGTCGACATTTCGCGTGCTCTCCGAGCCGGAGCAACCGAGTTTCTTCTGTTGCCTTTCGAACGCGCCGATATCGAAGCGAAGTTCGCGCAAAAATTGTCAGCAGCCTGACGGCTCACCAGCCGATGAACGCATCACGGCGATAATGAAAATATCCGGACCGGAGATTGGCAGCAAGACGAGCTACAGTCCGGGCCCTTCCTGACCAGGCCTGCTCCGACCGTAGCGGATCACCGGACCGGCCAGAGGCCGAGGCCTCACGCTTTAGCGCGAGGCCAGCCGGCTCTCAATTCTTGTTAGAGATCCGCTTCGGTCTGTTCGACCGCCCCTTCCAGCAAAACGTGGCGGTCGCTTTGCATGTGTACTCATCGAATAGCCCGACATCGAGAAAGAGCTCGCACGTTACCTTCTTCTTGCCGGTGCGATAGCTCTTGATGCCGCGTTCCTTCGCCCACTTTGCGATATACCCGTCCAGCATCCGCTTGGCATCGCGGATCGGGCCTTTCTTGCCATAGTCATTGACTGAAAAACCCAGACGCTGACAGGCCGCCCAGGATTGAGTTGCACTGAAACACAGGGCGAGCCCCACAAAAACGGCGGCGACTTTTGAACGCATCACGTATCCCTCATGCGTGGTGGACTGGACTGGGGACGTATATACGCTTGGACGGCAGGTGGCGGCTATGCCTGAAAAGCCGCACAGCGCAGCAATTTCGTCTTGCCAGCAGAAGACCACACAAAATGTCCGGGCGCCCCGGAGAGCCAGTGCGCCCGGCGGCGTTCAAGTTACTGCATGTAAGGCGAGTCTCCGCCGCGTGGGGCAACGGCTGAATCGAAGAACCAGCCGTGATCGAAAGGCCCGGCCACCGTTTGACGGTCCACGAACGGATCGCGATAGGAATTAACACTGCCGAAGCGTGTGCGGCTGTCGCCATAGGTATTGGCGACGTCGTTTGCCCGGTAGGAATACCCACCACGCAAGAAGAAGCCACGCACTTGCGAGCGACGACGTGATCTAACGCGGCGGCGCTTCTTGTAGCTGCGGCGGCCATAGCTCTTGCGCGCGTGGCGGGAGCGGTACTTCGAAGAATACTTCGATTTGTATTTCGACTTGCCCCAACCAGCTTCAGCGGTTGTCGGTGCGACTGTGAAGCCCAATGTGGCGACGGCCGCCAATACGCAACATACCCATTTCAACATACTCAATCACCCTCAGAACTTGTACTTGGCCCGCGCAATCAGAATACGCGGCGCGCGCTTTTGAGCGTACAGCCGAACGGTGAGGCAACGGCAAACAAAATCGACCAAATCTTAGTTACTTGGTCAACGATATCTTAATTAAGAGGCGACCCGGTTCGTCTTGAAAGCCTTAGGCTGTGAGCCTGGCGCAGTGCGATCGAGCGTTGTCAGCCTTCGACTTCGAGGTCTACGGCTTTGGGGCCTTTGCCGCGCTTGTCGGGCTCGGTGTCGAAGGAAACCCGCATACCATCGGAGAGCGCCGCGAGCCCCGAGCTTTCGACGGCCGTGATGTGAACGAACACATCGCTGCCGCCTTCATCCGGGGTAATGAAACCGAAGCCTTTGCTCTGGTTGAAAAATTTTACAGTACCTGACTTGCGCATCTGAAGAGAACTCCTACCTGCCGCCGGCCGCCATTCCGGGCCATCGGTGCGCCCACGCTTTGCTCGACAGCGGCTCGTTTCGATGCGTCCGCATCATACGGGGGGAGCGCGCTCGTGCGAGTATTCAAAATATGAGGGATTGGTCATACAAGGGCAAGCGTGAACATGGATCTACGGGCCTGGTCGCGCGCCGGCTATTCTCCGACGAGCCAGGTGATTTCACCACCTTTGCCGGCCGCACCACCTAGACATGAGAGAAGCCAGCCGAGCAAAGCGTCCAGTTCTTCAACGAGCTGGTATGGCGGGTTGTGAATCAGTAAACCGGAGCCGTTGAGGCCACCCGGCTGGTCGCGGTGGCGGAGCAGACACTCGACACAGAGGAGCCGACGGAGCCCGGACTTCTCGATGCGCTTCAAGAAGGCGCCGGACTGCCCGCCGGCCTTGATCGGATACCAGATCAGGGTAACGCCGGAAGCGAAGCGCTTGGCCGCTGCCGATAATGCCTGTTCGAGGCGATGAAATTCGCCGGCTTCCTCGAATGGCGGATCAATCAGTAGCACCCCTCGGCGCTCAACGGGCGGTAAAGCTGACTTGGCCACGACATAGCCGTCGAGACTGAGAACACGCACGCGCTTGTCACGCGCCATAAGGCGGCGCAAAGCAGCGCCGTCCTCGTCGTGGAGTTCGTTGACGACAAGGCGATCATCGGCGCGGGTCAGACGTCGCGCGATTTCACTAGAGCCCGGGTAGACCAAAGGCAGGGGCAACGGTTCGCTGTCGGCGCTGGTGGCGGGGCCAAGGGCAACGGCGTTCAGCACCTCAAAAAACGGCGCGACGAGTTCGCCAAGCCGTGTGCCGGCGCTGATGCCGCGAGGGACTAATGGAGGATGGCTCGCTGCTTCGACAAGGCTTTTAATGCCGGCGTCTGCCTCGCCGGACCGCAGAGCCTGCTTGCTATTCAGTCGATAAAGGCCGCGGCCGGCATGGGTGTCGATATAGCGGAACGGTTTGGCCTTTCGTTTCATGGCTTCGATCACACGAACCAGCGCCAAATGTTTGAGCACATCGGCGGAATTACCTGCGTGGAAGGCGTGGCGATAGTTCATCAGCTGGCGAGCGATTGACTGTTCGAGAGGGGTCGGACGCGGACCGCCCGGCTCTTGTTGCATGCCGGCCAGTCGCTCTGCAGGGGTGCCCTCATTGCTGCTTTTCCCATTTACCCGAGTTGGTCTGGCGCCAATAGGTAGCCTCAGCATCCGAGGACCTAGCCTCACGCCACGCGGCACGGGCAGCCTCTAGAGCTGTCGCGTCCGCGCCATCAAAGAGGTAGACGACCCGCTGATAGCCGGCTGTCTCGCCGAGTGCAGCACCATCGACCAGGAACCGAACGTCGGCTCCGTTCGGGTTTTCATCCGATTCGGTCAAGAAAATCGGCTGATCTTCGGCGCCGCCGTCGCGTCCGGTGCCATGAGGCAGAAACGCATCGTCACGGTAGGTCCAGAGGAGCGTATCGAGCGCCTCGGCGTGCTCTCTCGAATCGCTTTGGACGACGGCGCGCCAACCGCGATCGAGTGTTCGTTCCAGTAAAATCGGCAGTACTTCGTCGAGCGACTGCCGTTCCAAGTGGTAGAACCAGATCTCCGCCATCTCATTGTCTTTGCATGCACTCAGGGACGTTCAGCAAACCGCGCACCACGCCACCGAAGCAAAATTGGTGGCAGGCGCCGTTTCTAACGTCTGCGGCGGCCACGACGCGAGCCACGGCGGACGTAGCCGTGATCCTTAAGCGCTTGGTAGCAGCCCCATGACAACTGGCTGCCTTTCGAACGCATGCACGAGCGCATGCGCGAGGTGCCGACGCGATAGTGCGGGCAAAGCGACTTGTAGTCTGAGCGGCACTCTCGCTTTACGCGGCGCGGCACGGCATCTGCGCTATCAAAGGTGATCGCAATGCCGCTTAGGCCGACCGCCGCCGCGAGGGCTGCAACGCCAAACCGTGTGCCGAGAACTCGAGGAAACTTCATATTCGCCGTACACTCCGTGTGGGCTGAACATTCTAACATCATGTAACACGCTGGCGCTGGCGCGCTAAGCCTCCGTCAACGCCAACATTAAAGGCGCGCCGATTATCATCGAATTGAGGTCGAGCGAACGCCAAACCATAGCAAGGTTAAAAATGCCGCACCATGCTCGTTATTTCGCTAATATGATGGTTCCTTGCCCGACCGGCCATTTCCTCAGCGACCGCGCTTTGCGTAGGGATTGTCGCTCTTGCGAAGGTTTAATCGGATCGGAGTGCCGGGGAGGTCGAAAGTCTCGCGCAAGCTATTAAGGAGATATCTGAGATACGACTTTGGCAACTCGGCCGGGCGTGATGAGAACGCTATGAAAGTCGGGGGCCGTGCCGAAGGCTGGGTGATATAGCGGATGCGAACGCGACGGCCGCGCGCCGCCGGTGGCGGATGACGTTCCATCGCAAATCGGAGCCAATCATTGAGCGCGGCAGTCCCGACGCGCTTGTTCCAAACGCCATGTGCGCCGACCACGGCCGTCATCAGCTTGTCGAGGCCGCGCTCGGCCAACGCCGAGACAGTAACCACCTGCACACCGGGCACCTGGGCGAGCTTGTCGCGAACGGCTTCGCGTAATGTCTGCTGGACCTGCTGCTTTTCCTCCACCAGATCCCATTTATTGATCGCGAGGATGAGCGCACGGCCTTCTTCGGCGACCATCGCTGCAATGGTGAGATCCTGATGCTCCAACGGGCGTTCGGCGTCGATCAAAACAACGACGACTTCGGCAAAACGCAGGGCGCGCACCGTATCGCTGGCGGAAAGCTTTTCCGCACGCTCAGTAATTCGCGATTTGCGCCTCAGGCCGGCCGTGTCGACGAGGCGAAAAGATTGCCCGCTCCAGGCAAAGTCGGTTGCGATTGAATCTCGCGTCAGGCCCGGTTCCGGCCCGGTGATCATGCGGTCCTCGCCGAGCAAAGCATTGACGAGCGTCGATTTGCCGGCGTTCGGGCGGCCGACGATCGCGACACGGATCGGGCGCGGCGTTGTTGCGACAGCCGCCGTGTCACCATCGCCGTTTTCAGCAATTTCAACCTCGTTCAGCGGCTGGAGCCCGAGTGCGGCGACCATGTCGCGCTCGAGTTCACCGAGCCCCTCGCCATGTTCGGCGGAAATGGCAACTGGCTGGCCCAGACCGACACCGAAAGCCTCGTAAAAGCCATCCTCCCCCTGTCGCCCTTCGCACTTGTTGGCGACCAGGATTGCGGGGCGGCCGGACTTGCGAACGATATCGGCGAATTTTTCGTCGGCCGGCGTTATGCCATCGCGCGCATCAATGACGAAGCGCACAAGGTCGGCGTCCTGGACCGCCTGCTCGCTTTGAGCTCTCATGCGCGAGGGGATCGAGCCGCGCGGAGCCTCTTCCAGACCGGCCGTGTCGGTCAGGCGGACCTCGTGGCCATATAAATCGCAGACCTCATCGCGCCGGTCACGGGTCATGCCCGGCATGTCCGAGACGAGCGCCGTCCGGCGTCCGGTCAAGCGATTGAACAGGGTCGACTTCCCGACGTTGGGACGGCCGATAATGGCGATGACAGGCGCGTCGGCCATGGTTTTCGATCTCGATGTGCGCGGTTGCTCAGCTAGCCCGAAGCGCGCGCGAGGTCGTGCTCAGAGCAGGCTTCGCCGGACATGATAAGGTTTACACATAGGTGCTGGAAGGCCCCGGGGCAACTCATACCGTTCAGTGATAGTGTGCCCATCGGGGCCACAACGCCGGCACGCAGCTAGCGGAAGGCAACGAGCTTGGCGCTATCGGTCAAGACATACAAGCGGCCCTCAGCGACGACGGGAGGGACATAGATTTTCTCACCAAGGTTCAATTTGGCGGCGACTTTACCGACTGTGGCCTCGATACCCAGGAGTTGGCCCTGGTTTGAGGTCAGCCAGAGGAGCCCACCCGCTAGAACCGGCCCGGACCAGACCTTCGCGCCGGGCAACTGCATGGTCCAACGCACCGTGCCGGCGGTACGATCGACCGCCATGAGCTGGCCTCGCGTATCCACCACGAAGACGGAATCGCCGGCAACCCAGGGCCGTTGGACCCCGGCGACATCAAGTGCCCACAGCCGCTCGCCAGTTGCCTGCTCGGTCGCAACAAAACGCCCGCCGTGGCCGATTGAGTAGGTCGTGCCGGAATACATGGCAGGCGCGGCCGCATCGGACATAGCGGCCAGCGACGTGGTCGTGCGCGTCTTTGCGAGATTTTCCTGCCAGAGCGGGGTGCCGTCCGAAACGCTGAGCGCGACGACATCACCGTTGGGGTAAGGTACGGCGACGACATCGCCATCGACTGCCGGGCTCGGACTGTAGCTGAGGCTGGTGACCTGCGGTAACCCGCGGAAGCGCCAAAGCTCGGAACCGTCAGCGCCGCTCAGCGAATAGAACACACCACTGCGAGAAATCACGAAGACGCGCTCCCCGACCGCAGTCGGCGCTGCGCGCACCGGCACTTTAAGGTCCTTTTCCCAAACGACCTTGCCGGATGCCGGGTCGAGCGCGAAAACGCGGCCAAAGCCGGTCGACACGTAGAGTTTGCCGCCGTCGATCGCAAGACCGCCGCCATGACCTTCGGCGCCGGTCTCTTTCTCAGGCACGAGCGCCCGGCTCCACTGGCGGCCGCCTGAGGTAGCGCTGAATGACGAGACACGGCTCTCCGCGTCGAGCGTAAAGACACGTCCGCCGAAGACGACCGGTACGGAGGTCAGCCGGCCGCGTGAGCCGGAACCAGAG
>CAZWCL010000107.1:0-9074 GCA_964632265.1 uncultured Hyphomicrobiaceae bacterium
CGCGACATTTGAAGGCCAATTGCGTGGCGGCCAAACCGTCGAGATCAACGGTCACGCCGAAGGCACGATCGTCACGTCACACGTCGTGATTGGCGAAAGCGGAGCCTTCAAGGGCAGTATCAAGGCTCACTCCGCCGAAATTCGCGGACAACTCAGAGGTGAGGCTGCCGTACGTGATCTCCTTATTGTGCGGGCCAGCGGCGACGTGGAGGGGCGCATCGAATACGGACAGCTGGCCCTTGAGAGCGGTTCCAATTTCGTCGCTGAGGTGCGCAACATTCCGCCCGAGCTTGCTGGCGACTTTGAAATGAACGTTGAGCGCGGCGGCCAGGTCGCGATTACGCCTACCGATCTGAAGGCAACCGACGCCGACGATGCGGTAACCCAACTGACATTTACCGCCTCCAATGTATTCAACGGCCATCTTGCGCGGGCGGAAGCCCCGGCTACAAGCATTGCAACATTCACGCAGGCCGAGATCAACGCGGCCACGATCATTTTCGTACACAGTGGCGCCGACAGCCGCAACGCAGGGTTCGATGTCATGGTTGCCGACAGCGATGGCGCAACGGCCGGCCCGGCTCGCCCCATACTCGTCCGCGTCGCCTAACCTCGGCGTGTGTCCATTGAGCCGTCGGCCTGTTTTACGCCGTCAGCGAGACACGCCGCCAGTGGGCAGAGCAATTCGAACAGTATCGACGCGCCGATCCACGCCGTTGTGCCAGAGGGATCGAATGGCGGTGAAACCTCGACAAGATCAGCACCGGCGATTTTGAGACCCATGAGTTCACGGACCATGACTTGCGCATCAAAGGTTGTGAAGCCGCCAATCTCCGGCGTACCGGTTCCTGGTGCGAAAGACGGATCGATTCCGTCTATGTCGAACGAGACGTAGACGGGATCGGACCCGGCGATTTCACGCGCCTCCACCATGACATCCTGCGCCCCCCGCGCCATGAATTCCTCGATTCGCACCAGGCGGATTCCGTTGGCTTCCGCAAAATCGATATCTTCGCGATCTCCCATCGTGCCGCGGATGCCGATCGATATCATTCGCTTCGGATCGAGCAGGCCCTCTTCGACGGCTCGCCGAAACGGTGTCCCGTGGGTGTATTTGAAGCCGCCGAAGTAGCTGTCCCACAAGTCGGTATGCGCATCGAAGTGGATCATGCCGAGCGGCGTCGACTTCGCGAGTGCGCGCAGGACCGGCAACGAAACAAGATGATCTCCACCAACCGTGATTGGCCGGATTCCGTTGCGTGTGACCTCATCGTAGAAAGTGCTCACCCGCGTGAGCGTGTCTTGCAGGTCCACTGGATTCGGCGCCACATCGCCGAGGTCAGCACAGTTCACGGTTTCGAACGGATTGATGCCGAGTGTCGGGTGGATCAGGCGCACCATGGTGCTGGCATCCCGCAGCGCTCTTGGGCCGTGCCGCGCGCCGGGCCTGTTGGTCGTGCCGCTGTCCCATGGCACGCCCACGAAACCGATGCCGACAGCATCGATATCAGCATCCGATAAGGCAAGGTGTGGCAGGCGCATGAAGGTCGGCACGCCGGCGAAGCGGGGCAGTTCGAACGAAGAGACCGGCAGGAACGAACGGGTCATAAATGAAGTTTCCCACTAGAGCGCGTTCATTAGGAATGGACCCACTCATACGGAGCGGATGCGACCCGTGCCGTTGGCGCGCCCTGCGGAGCCCGCCACGGCCGAATAACCGCAAGAGCAGAGGTTAAGATAGATCATATTCAATTTGAGTTGAACATGATCCAGGCGGTACGGAACAAGCGGGTAGCTTACCTCGGGCCATTCGGAAGCGCGACTGCGGTACGGTTCGAACCGGAGGCCTCTTCGCTGTCGGCGGACAAAAATCGAACTGGGGATCAGACATGACCAATACTAAGGCCGACACAACACCTGTGGTGGGTATCAATCACGTCGCGCTCGAAGTTGGTGACATTGAAGAGGCGCTCGCCTTTTACGGCTCGTTCCTCGACTTCGAATTGCGTGGCAAGAGCGAGACCATGGCGTTTATCGATATGGGCGATCAGTTCCTCGCTCTGACGAAAGTCGACGAGCAACCGCGGGACGCGCACCGTCATTTCGGCTTGGTAGTCGCGGACAAGGCGCTTGTCGAGCGGCGCGTCAAAGAGATGGGTGTAGATATCGTGTCGGACCGTTTCCTTGATTTCCGGGACCCTTGGGGCAATCGCATTGAGATCGTCGGATACGAGAACATCCAGTTCTCGAAAACCGATAGCGTCCTGTCCGGCATGAAGCTCGGCCACCTCGAGAAAATCGACTCCGCAAAACAGGAGCTGGCCGAAAAAGGCCTCGCCTGAAGAAAAGCGCATGTCGTCCGCTCATACACCGCGGGCGGTGGCCTTGTTGTCCGCACGATGGCCATAGCTGTCAAACCCGTTGGCGTGCCCCATCTTCAAACGTTTCAGCAGATCTGTTTGCTTTTTTTCGTGATCGGCGCTTTTCATGAGTGAATATGGACGAACCCCTGGCGGGCTGATTATGTTGACGGGATGATCACCGCCTTGGGGAATTGACCGATATGATTGGCGTATTCGACTCAGGCCTTGGCGGCCTCACTGTGGTGCGAACGCTTGGCCTAAGGTTTCCCGATCAGGCATTTTTGTATCTCGGCGACCACGCCAATGTGCCCTACGGCGATCGCTCGTCCGAAGAGGTGATCAACCTCACACGGGCGGGCGTCGAGCGCCTGTTCGAGATGAACTGCAGGCTCGTGCTTCTGGGCTGCAACACGGCAACCGCGGTTGCCGCGCGCACGCTTCAGCGCGCTTGGCTGCCTGAGGCGCATCAATGGGAGGGCCATAACTTGCTCGGCATCGTCGCGCCGACCGTTGAAGCAGCCACAATGACGCCGTGGGCCGTGACCACACCGCAATATCCTCAAAAGCACAACCGCGAGCTGATTGTCGTTTTCGGCACGACACGGACCGTTGTCAGCAATGTGTACCCCGAAGAGATCGCCAAGCGTTGTCCGGAGGTAGAGGTTGTTCAGCAAGCTTGTCCGGGCCTGGTCGATGCCATCGAAGCGGGCGCGACGACCGTTGAAAGCATTGTGGCCGACGCCTGCGGGCGGGCGTTGCGGGCGTGCCAGGATCGTCGGCCCGATCGCGTCATACTTGGGTGCACGCACTACCCGATTGTTTCTCACCATTTCGAAAAATACCTGCCGACCGGCGTGCGCGTGATCTCGCAGCCAGACTGTGTCGCTGATAGTCTGAACGACTATCTCACGCGGCATCCATCGTACGTTGACCAGGAGACGGACATAGCTCGTAACACGGGGCCGCATCTAATGACGACGGGCAATGGCGAGACGGTGACGGCGGCAGCCCGGCGACTTTGGCCCGGCGTTCCGCTTATCGAAACCCTCTGAAACAAGAGAAGACGAAACCGACTATCGAAACCGGCCGCATGATGAACCATGCAAAAAAACGGCGCCCGAAGGCGCCGCAATTAATCTCGATATTGTGAGGTCGGTCAGTCCCGGTCGCGTCGACCGCCGCCGCCGCCACGACCACCACGTCCACGGCCGCCGCCACGGCGTTCACCACCGCCGGCCTCTTCCTCAGCGCCCTCGGCACGGGGTAGCTCTTCGCCGCTTTCCTGATTGACCACCTTCATCGAAAGGCGCGTTTTTCCGCGGTCATCGAAGCCGAGGAGCTTGACGTAGACTTCCTGTCCTTCCTTGACCACGTCCGTCGGATGATCCGGACGCATGTCGGCGGTGAGCTGCGAAATATGAACCAGCCCATCTTTGGGGCCGAAGAAGTTCACAAACGCACCAAACTCCATGATCTTGACGACCTTGCCCTTGTAGATCTCTCCGACCTCGGGTTCCGACGTGATGCCCTTGATCCGCGCCATCGCGTCATCGATCACTTCACGCTTCGACCCGGCGATCTTCACCGTGCCGTCGTCGTTGATATCAATTTTTGCGCCGGTCTCTTCGACGATGCTGCGGATGACCGAACCGCCCGTGCCGATGACTTCGCGGATTTTGTCAGTCGGGATCGTGATCGTTTCGATCCGCGGTGCGTGCTCACCGACTTCTTCGCGCGACATGTCGAGCGCTTTCGACATCTCGCCGAGGATATGCATCCGCCCATCCTTCGCCTGTGCGAGTGCCTGCTTCATGATCTCTTCAGTGATACCAGTGATTTTGATGTCCATCTGAAGCGACGTGACACCGTTCGCGGTGCCCGCGACCTTGAAGTCCATATCACCGAGGTGGTCTTCATCGCCGAGAATGTCGGAAAGAACAGCGAAGTCATTCTCTTCCTTGATCAGCCCCATTGCGATACCGGCAACCGGTTGCTTGAGCGGAATGCCGGCATCCATCATCGCCAGCGAAGCACCGCACACCGTTGCCATCGATGACGAACCGTTCGATTCCGTGATCTCAGAGACGAGGCGGATCGTGTACGGGAAGTCCTCGTGATCAGGCACCAGCGGTTTCATGGCCCGCCAAGCCAGTTTGCCGTGACCGATTTCGCGGCGGCCGGGTGAACCCATGCGGCCCGTCTCACCAACCGAGTACGGCGGGAAGTTGTAGTGCAGCATGAAGCGCTCTTTGCGCGTCCCCTCGAGGCCATCGACGAATTGCTCGTCTTCGCCAGTGCCGAGCGTGGCAACGACCAGCGCCTGTGTTTCCCCACGCGTAAACAAGGCGGAGCCGTGTGCGCGTGGCAGAATGCCGGCCTCGGCAAGAATGGGCCGTACGGTCGAGAGGTCGCGGCCATCGATCCGCTTCGATGTGCGGATGATATCGCCGCGCACGATATCAGACTCTACCGCCTTGAACGCATCCGAAATCAGGACCGCTTCGTTCGGATCCGTGTCTTCGGTAACGAGCGTCTCTTTGACTTTGGCTTTTGCCGCGGCAACGAGGTCCTGCCGCTCCTGCTTGCCAGGTGTCGCAAACGCCTTCTCGAGATCCGCCTTCGCAAGGTCACTGACCTTTGCCATGTAGCCAGCCTTGTCCGGGGGCGCAAAATCCCACGGCTCTTTCGCGGCGGTCTCGGCTAGCGAAACAATTGCCTGAATGACAGGCTGGAAATGCTTGTGACCGAACATAACGGCCTCGAGCATCTTTTCTTCCGAGAGCTCGTTGGCTTGTGATTCGACCATCATCACCGCGTCTTGCGTGCCGGCGATGACAAGATCGAGGTCGGTGTTGTCCATTTCGTCGAGCAACGGGTTGAGGACCAGTTCGCCGTCGATCATACCAACGCGCGCCGCGCCGATTGGGCCAAGGAAGGGCAGACCGGATAGCGTCAGTGCCGCAGACGCAGCAATCATGGCCACGACGTCGGGATCGTTTTCGTTGTCGAACGAGAGAACGGTCGGCACGACTTGTGTTTCATGCTTGAAACCGTCAACGAAAAGCGGTCGGATCGGCCGGTCGATCAAGCGGGAGGTCAGCGTCTCTTTTTCAGAGGGACGTCCTTCGCGTTTAAAAAAGCCGCCTGGAATTTTACCGGCGGCATACGTCTTTTCTTGGTAGTTGACGGTGAGCGGGAAGAAATCCATCCCAGGGCGCACCGAGCGCGAAGCTACCACCGTCGCGAGCACGGTAGTCTCACCATATTGGCACATCACGGCGGCGTCAGCCTGGCGTGCGATGTGACCGGTCTCAAGGCTGAGCTTGCGCCCGCCCCAATCGATTTCAACTCGATGGATATCGAACATGCGTTTTCTTTCGTTTCGGACCTGTGCCGGGCGACGACGGGCCGGATTGCACGTCGTCCCCGGACTTGAGGCGTTGCTCGTGAGAGCTGGATTTCATCCGGTGTAGCGCGCCGCTATCGGCGAATACCGAGCTTCTTGATGATCGACTGATATCGCGCTTCGTCTTTATTGCGCACATAGTCGAGCAGGTTCCTGCGCAGCGAGACCATCTTCAGAAGCCCGCGGCGCGAATGGTTGTCTTTTTTATGGGTTTTAAAGTGCTCGGTGAGATTGTTGATCCGTTCGGTAAGGATCGCGATCTGCACTTCGGGCGAACCCGTGTCGCCGTCTTTGGTAGCATTGTCTTTGATGAGCGCGTTTTTGCGCTCGGCCGTAACCGACATCAAATTTCCTTTCCAAATCTGATATTCGTTATGATGAGGCGTGACAGGGCGGGCCCTGACGCTCGGCGCGGCCGCAGCCGGGATGTCGTCCAGCAGGGTCGCGGTTTGCAAAACGCCATTTGCGCCGGCGCGATGTGTGCCGGCGGTTTAGCGCTCGCAGAAGCCCGTATATACACGATCCAGGGGTAAAATCGAGTTCTTTCTTGAGTCTGGCGCCATGCGATTCGGACCGTTAACTGCCCAGGTTAAAGACACGTATCGGCCGGAGCGTCGCCTGCTCGCAATCAACGAGCGCAACGAGACGACCGCGGTGTGTCGCGTAGCCTGACCCAACGAAAACCGGCGCATCGCGTCCGCGCATAATGACTGGCTGGCCCCGCGCGAGACGTTCGGCATCCGATGACGATACGTTGAGTTGTTCGATCGCTGTCAGTGCAGATTCCACAGGCGCCAAGAGATTGTCGCGGGCCGTGGTTGTCGGTTCCGCCGCGGCGCCATCGTCTTCGGCGGCCGCCTCCAGCACTTCGAATGAGACCGAGTCGGCGATGTCGAACGGTCCGACACGTGTCCGCCGCAACGCCGCTATATGTCCAAAGCATCCGAGCAGACGGCCCATGTCGCGGGCGAGCGAACGTACATAGGTACCCTTGCCGCAAACCGCACGGATAGTCATGTGGTCTTCATCCGGCGCGTCGACGATTTCGAGCGTGTCGATGACAACCGTGCGCGGTGCCATCTCGATCTCCTCGCCATCGCGTGCCAGATCGTAAGCGCGGTTGCCATTGATCTTGATAGCCGAAAAGCGCGGCGGCACTTGCTCTATCTCGCCGATAAAGCCGGGTAGTATCGCCGCCACCTCAGTCGCCGATGGACGCGCGGCGCTTTCACGGACAGCTTCACCCTCGGCGTCGTCGGTGTTCGTCTCGATGCCCCACCTGACTGTGAACTCATAGGCCTTCTCGTCGTCCATGGCATAGGACACGGTTTTGGTCGCCTCACCGAGTGCAATCGGCAGGATGCCGGTGGCCAGCGGATCGAGGGTCCCGGCATGGCCGACCTTGCGCGCATCGAAAAGCCGCTTGATCCGGGCCACGGCGTGCGTTGAGGTGACACCTTGCGGCTTGTCCAGGATCAACCAACCGCTGATGTTGCGCCCTTTTTTCCTGCGCGCCATGTCCTATTCTCCCTCCACGTCGCGGCGAACCTTGGTCGACTGCAAGAGCGCATCAATGCGCATCCCCTCGTCGAACGATTGATCCACCCGAAACCTGAGGTCCGGCGCAAACTTGAGATTTACCGCACGCGCCACCGTGCTTCGGATCGGTTTGACGTTGGCCGCCAGCGCCTTCACGACTTGGTCAGCATCTCCGCCACCGAGCGGCATCACGTAGACGGTCGCGATTTTGAGATCCGGCGTCATGCGCACTTCCGGCACGGTGATGATATGGCCCGCCAGTGCCGGCTCGTGGATCTCGTTGCGCGCGAGTAGTTCCGAGATCGCATGGCGAATGACCTCGCCAACGCGCAACTGCCGTTGTGTCGGACCCTTTGCCGTATTTCGTGGTGATTTTGCCATCATTCTATAGCGCCCGGAATTGGACCGGCAACGCGCCATCTCTTGCTTTTTCTAGTCTGGTGATAAACCGGCTTGCAACTTGCCGAGGCTCTCGGGCATCAGTGCCCGAGACCTGGGTTGGAAATAGCCGACAGTTAGGCCCGGCCAGCTCCGTAACGGTTGCAGGGGGTGCTGTATGTTGGCGGATGCGGTGGCCGGAAAACGACAGCCCCCGCACCCATTCTTAATCGTCCAGCGTGCGCTGGATTTCCTCGACCTGGAAGCACTCGATAACATCGCCCTCGCGCATATCATCGTAGTTGGCAAAGGCCATTCCGCACTCCTGACCGGCCGGTACTTGCTTGACCTCGTCCTTGAAGCGCTTGAGCGTCGACAGCGTGCCTTCGTGAATGACAACGTTGTCGCGGATCAGGCGTACTTTGGCACCACGCTCGACGCGGCCATCAGTGACGAGACAACCTGCGACCTTGCCGACCTTCGAGATGTTAAAGACTTCCCGGATTTCAGCGTTGCCGAGGAAGATTTCCCGAAGGGTTGGATCAAGCATGCCGGACATGGCCTGCTTCACATCATCAACGAGATCGTAAATGATATTGTAGTAACGGATCTCGATACCATCACGGTCCGCTGCGGACTTCGCCTGCACGTTGGCACGTACGTTGAAGCCGACCACAATCGCATTCGAGGCGGCAGCAAGCGAAATATCCGATTCCGTGATGCCACCAACGGCCGTATGCACGAGTCGCGCCTGAACCTCGTCGGTCGACAACTTGCCAAGCGCGCCGGCGATGGCTTCGATCGAACCTTGCACATCGCCTTTAATGACGAGCGGAAACTCCTTGTGGCCGTCTTCACCAAGCTGCGCCATCATCTGTTCGAGAGAACGAGCGGTTCCAGCCGTGCCGAGCGTCTCGCGGCGCTTGCGGATACGGTACTCGGTGATCTCGCGGGCGCGCGCTTCGTTCTCGACAACCGCGAACTGGTCACCGGCTTCCGGTGCCGTATCGAAGCCGAGAACTTCGACCGGAGCTGACGGCCCGGCCTTCGCAGCGTTTTCGCCGTGATCATCGATCAGCGCCCGGACGCGTCCCCAGGCCGTGCCGGCAACGACAATGTCGCCAATGCTGAGCGTGCCGCGTTGCACGAGCAGCGTTCCTACCGGACCGCGGCCTCGTTCAAGCTTCGCTTCGATTACGAAGCCCTCGGCGGACCGTTCCGGGTTCGCCTTCAGGTCGAGCAGCTCTGCCTGGAGGTTGATCGCTTCGAGTAGTCCGTCGAGATTGGTGTGCTTCAACGCGGAAACTTCAACCTCGAGCGTTTCACCCGACATGCTTTCTACGACCACGTCGTGCTGTAACAACTCGGTCCGCACTCGGTTTGGGTCG
>CAZWCL010000108.1:0-9051 GCA_964632265.1 uncultured Hyphomicrobiaceae bacterium
AAATCACCGCGATCAATGAAACTCTATAGCTCCGCCACGATGCCATCAACCGGCGCCCATCCGCCCGACGCATAGGCCGGCATGCGCTCCTGACGTCGCCCGCCGAGAAGGCGCCAGACAGGCACGCCGAGTGATTTGCCGAGAATATCCCACAGCGCAATGTCGATACCGCTCATCGCCGAAATATGCAGCCCGCGCCGGCCCAGTGCTGGAAACGCATGGCCTCGCGCAATCGCAAAATGCGCTCGGCTACCGTTGTACATAACGTCCCACAACCGCGAGATGTCGCGCGGATCTTCACCGATAAGCCGCGGCCCGATTTCGTTCTCGATCAGCACCGGCAACGCCGTATTGTCACCCGAACTGCCAACCGCCGTCTTGGCCTCGCCGATACCAACGACGCCGCACTCGGTCTCGATCCTCACGAGAGTGCAATCGAACGATTTCGTCTTGCCGAAGTCGGACGTGTGCTGCTGATCCTCCGGGATCGGCACATGTATCCAGTCAGCTCTGACAGATTTGATTTTCATAATCGCCGGCACCTTTCTTATCGCCCAGCCATACCAGCCTTTTCGGCAGCCGCCGGGTTGACCACATGAACCGGACGACGTCCAAACGACACGTCGACAATCGATTGGAGCGCCGTGCGCGCGATATCTTCGAAGCACTCATCCGTCCAGCAGAGCGCATGCGGCGTGATGATTGTGTTGTCCATCGCCAGCAGCGGGCTGTCGTCCTCGATCGGCTCGCACTCCGTCACATCAAGTCCGGCGCCCGCGATCGCGCCCGAACGCAGCGCCTCGACCAGTGCCGCCTCATCGTGTATCGGGCCGCGCCCAACATTGAGGTAGTAAGCGTCCGGCTTCATCTTGCCGAACGCTTCAGCGTTCATGAGATGTCGCGTATCATCGGTCAGCAGGCAACACACAACGACAAAGTCCGACGTCTCCAACACCTCTTCGAGACCGACGAGTTTACCGCCCGCCGCCGCGACGTCCTGTTGCTCCGCGAAAGGATCGACAGCAACGACGTCACGAAAGAACGGCGTTGCCAGCCGTATGATCTCCTTGCCGATGCTACCCGCACCAATCAACCCGAGTCGCCGCGATGTCAGTCCCGTACCCATGTAGTCGGTACGCGCATTCCAACGCCCCGATCTCACCAACTTGTCCTTGGCAAAAAGCTTTCCTGCCAGGGCAAACAGCAGTGTCAGTGTTGCTACCGCGACCGGCCGGCGCACGGCAATCGGCGTATTTGTGACAATAACGCCAGCCTCCGTCATTGCAGCGACATCCACGGTGTCGAACCCGACCCCATTACGCGCGATGATCCGGCAGCTCACATCGCCGCCCGCGACCGCCGATGCCCTGACCGGCGGCAGATTGACATGCAGCCCATCATAGGCCGCCATAATCTCCGGCGTGATTTCGGCCACATCCTCGGACAACCATTCCCACTCGATGTCACCATTCTCGGCGAGTACATCAAACGCCGCCGGCGGGAAGCACGGCGCCCCGGCCGCCGTCATAAGATCGCGCGTCGAGCCAACCCTGAACTTCGCCATGGACCGTCCCCCTACTTACTTTTTCGCGACTTCTTTTTCGGCATCTCGCGAACGCTATCGAGGATCTCGGACACCCCTTTCATGACGAGGCCATGATCCGTCCCGGCCGCCAGCATGTTGAACCCGAGCTTGGCATAATCCGTCGCCCATGTCGTATCGGCCGCCAAAAACCCCATGCCCTTGCCGTGTTTGCGCCCCGCCTTGACGATCCGCTTCAGGGCATCCTTATAGATCTTGTTGTCGAACTCACCGGGTATCCCAAGGAAATTCGTAAGGTCGAAATGGCCGACCCACAGGACGTCGATGCCGTCGACGGCAGCAATTTCGTCGACGTTCTCGAGGCCATGTTCGGTCTCGATTTGTGCGATGACGAGGTTGCGCTCGTTGGCGAACTTTATTTTGTCCTTAGCCGGCCCGCTCTCGAAGTGATCATGCGAAAACGAGAATGCTGCACCGCGCCGACCGACCGGCGGATAGCGGCAGGCCTCAACGATCGCCCGAGCCTCATCGGCCGAATTGACCATTGGCACCATCACGCCTTCACAGCCGATGTCCAAGGCGCGCGCCAGATAAGCATATTCGCCCCGAGGCACACGAACCATGGGTGCAATATCGAGACCCCGCGCCGCGGCAACCTGGGACTTGACCGTCTCGTAACCGATCCCCGTGTGTTCCATGTCGTAGATAACGTACTCGGCGCCGGCGAGCTCCATGATCTTCGCCATGCCGGGGGAGAAGAATTCAAACACCATAGAGCCGAGCACCCGCTCGCCTGCCATTACCCGTTTCCGCAAAGTCATCGCATCACGCCTTCCAGGTCCAACCGACTACCACGTCCGCGATACCGGTCCGGACCTTTCGCCGCAAGCGCTCTGGCTCATCAAGCAGAGTGACGATGAGAGATTGGCGCACCGCGCATCCGCCAAAAAAGGCGCCGCACACCAGATGCAACGGATCACCTGCTGCCAACGGAAGTCACGCCGATCTATTGCAGTCGGTCGAGCCTAGACTTCGGTAGATCAAAAAAATCACGCTCGACTTCGCGCTTCGCATCGCCGGGATGAATGCCCATGTCCGCCAGTTGCGAAGGCGACAGCTTCGCAAGTTGATCGCGCTCGCGGCGCACCTCGTAAGCAAGCTGCAACAGCGCGATCCATCTCCCGAAACGCACAACCGCCATCCTGGAGGCAAGCGTGCCGCCAATGAAATCAATAAGGCTGATCTTATTTGTGCTCATGACCATCTCCGGTTCAGGTCAGGCCGGCCCGGCGTCATCGACGGCAACATGAACCGGCAATTGCTAGACGATGCTCATAGCTTCAAGACTTGCATAAATAAAACGATTATATTTTATGTATAGCATCAGAATACCTTGATCACCCAGGCGCACTCAAAGTCGCCGCCGCCCCAGACGCGAACCCCGCTTCCAACGAGCACCCCGTATGACAAAGGACATCGACACATCGATCCTGCGCGCCTTCATCGCGGTCGCCGAAACCGGTACCATAACCGGTGCCGCACGACTGCTGAACCGTACGCAGGCAGCCGTAAGCCAGCAGATAAAGCGCCTCGAACAGCATTTCGACGTCGAGTTGTTCCATCGTGAACACAAGCGCGTATCGCTGGCCCCCGACGGTGAACGCCTGTTAGGTGCCGCCCAGCGCCTACTCTCCTTGAACGACGAAACCTGGGGCATGATGACCACGCCAAGCTTTCGCGGCGAAGTGCGCTTCGGCATTCCGACCGACCTTGTTGCAACCTACGCACCATCTATCTTGCGCCGTTTCAATGCGGCCTGGCCGCAAGTGCGCGTGTCCATCGAGACGGGCAGCAGCCAGACCTTGATCGACCTCCTTGATAGCGGCAAGGTTGACCTCACCCTCACGACGGACAACCACACACTGAGACGCTGCGAGACACTTTACCGCGACCGCCTTCACTGGGTCGCCGCCCGTTACAGCATGGCCTATCTCGACCGGCCCCTGCCGATCGCAACAGGCGGGAACAGTTGCTGCTTCCGTCCCTCGACCTTCGAAGCGTTGAACAACACAGGCATAGAGTGGCGCATCACCATCGAGGTTGAAAACCAGGAAGCCATGTGTGCCCCGGTCAAGGCCGGCTTGGCCGTCACGGTGCTTCTCGCGGATTCGGTACCGGAAGACATCGCCATCGTTCCATCAGACAGCGGCCTTCCTGAGTTGCCTGATTTCAACATCAACCTCCACCTGCCAAGAAGCGGCGCAACCGACATCGCCAACGCGCTTGCCGAAAACATTCGCGCTGACTTCGCGGCACGCTACGGCACCGAGGATCAATGGTCGGCCCGACCGAGGCACGCCGCATGATCACGCCATGGGTTGACCGCTGGAAACGACGTGCCTGGCAGCCGGATACAGTAGCTCTTGCCGCACTGCCACGGACCCGCCCTGCCATCGTCATCACCGGGGGCTCTGAGGGCATCGGCCAGGCCCTCGCATCAGCGTTCTCGGACCGTGGCAAACCGCTTGTTCTGGTGGCCCGCAACCCCGCCAAACTCGAGCAGGCAGCGAACCATCTGAACCAGGCGGCAGCGAAGCCGGCCTGCCTGACGCTCTCACAGGATCTTACCGCGCCCGACGCCACTGATAACCTGAGAGCATTTCTCGCCAGTCATGGCCTGCACGCGGAAATACTGATTAGCTCGGCAGGCATCGGCAATTCAGGCGACTTCGCCGCCGAAACGCCGGAAAAGCTGGAAGCGCTATGCCAATTGAACGTCACCGCGTTGACACGACTGACGCGCGCCCTCCTCCCGGACATGCTCACGCGGGGTAGCGGCGGCATTATCAACGTCGCCTCGCTAGGCGGTTTCGCGCCGGGCCCCTATCAGTCGGCCTATTATGCATCGAAAGCCTACGTGATCTCTCTGACGCGTGCGCTCGAACATGAGACGCGCGGCGCCGGCGTGCGCATTGCCTGTCTTGCCCCCGGCCCGGTCAACACCGGCTTCCACGAGCGCGCCGGCCCCGGCGCCGAGTCGGCATTTTACCGCCGGATACTGCCGGCAATGTCACCGGTAGATGTCGCCCAATCGGCGCGCCGCGGATACGACCTTGGTCACGGCCTTATCATCCCGGGCCTTTTCGCACACGGTCTCGGCATGATCATGCGGTTGACGCCATCAGCCCTCCAGACGCCGATAATCGCAATTCTTCTCAAGCCGCGGACGGGGCGCAAAAGCAGCTAACCCGCACGTCTCATCCCATGAACGCATTAAGACCCCTGCACCCCATCCGTCACCTCAATCGTCTTGCGAAGTTCGGTGCTGATCGCTCCATAGAGCTCATCATCGCGCTGTTCCGGCATCGCCACGTAGACCGGATAGACGAACCGCCGCGCGTTCTTCGCCAGATGAAGGCGTCCACTGGCGATATAAGGCGCTGCGACCCTGAGCGGAAAATACCCGGCACCAGACGCATCAAAAAGATAATTGATCCCGATCGCACCAAGCTCCAGCCGCACCCCCGCGGCACCATGATCCGGATAGGCCTCAGCATGATCGGCCGCGAATTCCGGCCCCCAATTCACAAACACATATTCATCACCCAGTCCCATCCGCGCATCCATCGCCCGGCTGGCAACCAGTACGAATGCCTCGTCAAACAGGTGTTCGACACGGAGCCCCGGCCGCTGCAACGCCCGATAGACTACGGCAAGATCGAGCGTCCCTTCCGCAACGCGGCTGATCAGCTTGGCCGAGTCTCCATGCGAAGCGGAAATCGCGATATCCGTTCGCGCTCGGCGCATGGCCACGATCCAGCGCATCAAGAACCCCTCCCAGAGGCTGACCGAGGCTCCGATCGCGACGTGTTCTCCGTGCACGCTGGCAACCGCCATCTCAAGCAACGCCTGCTGCCAGATGCGGACAATGCCGGTCGCATGGCGGTAGAACTGCTCCCCCGCCGGTGTTAGCTGCACGCCGGACTTTGAGCGTTCGAGCAAGCGGCGGCCTACAGTGTCCTCAAGTGTGCGCACACGCGCAGAAATCGTCGACTGGGTTAGGTTCAGCTTACCCGCCGCGTCTTTGAAACTGCCCGTCTCGACAATTGCCAAGAGCGTTCGCGCCAGGTGAACATCCATGATGGTCCCTCAATTCGAAAAATTCGATTTTATCGTTCGATTAATATCGTTTGACCAGGACAAAAATACGGGCGATCGATCTCGCCGCATCACGAGCCGACCCAATGGGGGGGAGCCAGGTGCAAAACCTATCTTTTGGAGAGTTAAGCTCATGAAGCTGCTCATGATCGCCACAGTCGCCTGCGTGGCTGGCTTTCTGGCAACGTCCGCCCAGGCGGCGAAAATACGCAATCTCGACACGACGCCGTATCAGATCCGGATCGTCGAGAATGGCGAAGAAACATCCATCACGCTCTCGCCGGGCGCCGATGTAATAGATCTTTGTAAAACCTCATGCGCCTTGTTCATCGGCAAAAATGAAGAGTCTTTCGAAATCGTTTCGGCTGACAACCTCGTCGTCGAAGGCGGTGAACTGTTCACCGAGGAAGAAACCGACGGCAAACCTCAGAATTGATGGCAGTTTCGCCCTCCGAAATCCTGACTTTGAAGGAACTCGACACATGAAACTCATGAGTACGCTAACAGCCGCCATCGTCGCAGTTGCTGTTCTTGGATCAAGCGTGGCCCTGGCTCAGAAGGCGCCCGCCAAGGGCCTCAAAGCCGGCAAGGTGACTAAGTCGAAAACAATCCGCAACACGGCGACGAAACGCAAAGCCACTAAGCGCCGTCGCATATCCGCGGCAGCCATGTGTCGGCGCCAGGCAACAGCCCGCGGACTGAAGGGCAAACGGCTCGCCGCCTTCCGCAAATCCTGCACCGCGCGGCTGAACAAGCGTCGGATCCGCACAAAAGCCGGCGTCCGCCGGAGCCCGGCCCGCACTTCGGCACGAAGCTAAAGCTGTCATAAATCAGGCTTACTGAAGAACGGCGCAGATATTCGCAAAATCGAAACTCTTTGCCGTTCATATGTCGCGAGCGCCAGGTCATTAGTATGTGCGTTCCTGACGCTGACGTTTGAGGGATGATGGCCACAGGTTGTCATCCCTTTTTTGTGGCACTTTCCGTCTATATTCGCCGGGTTTCGATCGATGCCGTGACACCGCTGCAACCTCGGCGGCCCGGAACAACGGCGCGGCCAGCAATGACACCACCGTGGCCGATCACACGGCCTCACCGTGCATCACGTCGCTTCACAAGACCTGCACGTCCCCTACAGCAACGACATGCGCACGACCACGTCTCGGGTACGGCATTCAAAGATGTCGCAACTGAACGACGAAAACGGAGTGCATGTTATGAAACTTACCATATCGCTTATCGCGTCATCAGCGATCGTCGCGCTTTCCGGTGCAGCCGTCACAACCTCGGCGTCCGCTGAGCCGGTCCGCTTCAAGAACCATCTAGACCCGGCATTCGAAACCGACCGCCGCAGTCGGCTTGGACGCACATACCGCGCCCCACGCGTCGCCGGTTTTCGGCGGCGTGGGGACTATCGCCGGGTACCCAGCCACTATCAATATCGCGGTTATCCGTATTGGGCAGCACGCGCTTTCCAGCCGCATGGTGGCTCACGATAAGCAGGACGATGCCGAAATCAACCCAGTGGTCGAGCGCGATCAGTAAAGTCCGCGCTCGGCCATGATCTTCGACTGGTGCTCGTTTTCTTCCGCCGTCAGTCCCTCGACGTGATCGCGCAGCATCTCGGCATAGCCCGGCAACTCGGAACGATCGATCTGCCGCGACGCATCCCACAGCCCGGAACGCACGAACGCCTTTGGGCAATGCAGGAAGGCTTCCCGAATCGTGATCACGAGCCCGACTTTCGGCGTCCGGTTTTGCATTGCGCTTCCCACCAACACCCCTTGGTCATCGGTAATCCGCGCCATGCCATTGATGCGCAGCGTCTCCCCCATCCCCGGCACAAAGAACAGCATGCCAATCCGCGGATTGGTCAGCAGATTGACCATGCCATCAAGCCGGTTATTGCCGACGCGGTCAGGCAGCAACAGCGTTTGCGCATCAAGAATTCGCACAAACCCTGGCGGATCGCCGCGTGGCGAGACATCCGCCCCGTCCTTGCCTTGCGTCGCGATCACACAAAACGGTGACCGCTCGATCACAGCGCGGCAATGCTTGTCTATACGATTCAGCACCTTGTCGCTCGCACGCGACATCGGGGCGTGATGCAGGGCCCTCAGTGTTGCTTCGTCATCAACAAAGCTGAGCGCTTCAGCATCGAACGGAACCTCAGTCATCGGCCGTGTCACTTTCCTTCGCGTGAACTTCTTCTTCGTCGGCCTTTACCGCCTGCAACGCTTTGTGTTGCGCGCCAGTCACCGCCGCTCCGGCAAGCCAAGCCAATCCGCGCGACAAAACCGTCACGTCAAAAGCATTGTCGCCTAACCGACCCCGCTCATCCATCCGGACAACTATGGCACCGCCGAAAAGCCTCGCCAAGCCGGCCCACGTCCAACGCCCCTGATATTCCGTCCCCGTCTGCTCGCCATGCTGCCGATGATCACTTATGGTCCGCCAATCAACTCAAGACGGATCACCCGACATGACCAAGTTTACCGCCCTCATCGCCGGCGCGACCGGCGCCGCCGCCAAACGTCTGATCGAGGTGTTGCTCGAAGACCCGGACTGGACCGTCGTCGGCCTCAGCCGCAATCCGCCGGAGACGACGACCGGTCGCCTCCGCTACGTTCGCGCTGATCTACTCAACGCCGCCGACACCAAGGCCGCACTAGGCGCCGAGACGACAATCACACACGCGTTCTACACCTCGCGCGCACCGTTCAAAGAGGGCGGCTTCGAAGACGTTGAAAGCAACGTGAAGATGCTCGCCAACTTGATCGACAGTCTCGAGGCAGGCGCTCCCAATCTTGCGCATATTCATCTCGTCACCGGCTCGAAATGGTACGGCATCCACCTCGGCCCCGGCCCCTCGCCAGCGCGCGAAGACGCGCCACGCCACATGCCGCCGAATTTCTATTACGACCAACAGGATCTCCTGACTGAACGCCAACGCGGCCAGGCCTGGACCTGGTCGGCCTCGCGCCCCAACGTGATCTACGATTTTGCACCCGAACGAACCCGAAACCTCGTACCGACGCTCGGCGTCTGGGCCGCCATGTGCAAGGAACTCGGCATGCCGCTGGAGTTTCCCGGCCATTCTGAGAGTTTCAACGCCTTAACGGATATGACCGACGCAACCCAGCTCGGTCGCGCGCTCAAATGGATAGCCACTTCCGAGGCCGCGCAAAACGAGGCGTTCAACGTGACGGATGGTGACTTCGTCCGCTGGCGCCAACTCTTCAAAGCCCTCGCATATCAGTTCGACATGCCGCTCGGCGAACCGAGGCCACTCAACATTGCAAGTTGGATGTCCGATAAGCAGCCGCTGTGGGATCGGATTGTTCAGCGCC
>CAZWCL010000109.1:0-9044 GCA_964632265.1 uncultured Hyphomicrobiaceae bacterium
ACGTTTGAGGACTTTCTCGCTTCACTCGCGTCGCGCAAGCGCAAGGCAATCCGTAAAGAGCGGCGCGAGGCGTTGTCTAACGGCCTCGATATCGAGTGGGTGACAGGCGGCGATATACGCGAGCATCACTGGGATGCGATGTACGGTTTCTATTTGGACACCGGCAGCCGCAAGTGGGGGCGTCCGTATCTCAACCGGAAATTTTTCTCTTTGCTCGGTGAGACTTTGCCGGATGCCTGCCTATTGATCATGGTCAAACGTGGTGGCGACTACGTGGCCGGGGCGTTCAACATCATTGGCGGCGATTGCCTTTACGGGCGTTATTGGGGCGCGCTTGAGCATCACCCGTGTCTGCACTTCGAGGTCTGCTATTATCAAGCGATCGATTACGCGATCCAAGCAGGTCTCGAGCGCGTCGAAGCCGGCGCGCAGGGCGAACACAAGCTGGCGCGCGGTTATATGCCCGCCGCGACTTATTCGGCCCATTTCATTCCAAATCCGAGTTTTCGCCGGGCAATCGCCAACTATCTCGATGATGAACGTGACTACATCGAGCGCGCCCGCGAACATCTCGCGATGTATGGGCCCTATCGCAAAGATCAATCAGGTCCGAGCGGTGATGTGCCAGTCGACGCCGACAATGACTGATAAATTGGTTTTGTGTATTCGCGCATGGCAGAGGCTGGCTGCGGACCGGACAGTAGCGTGTTCGCCGTGACGACGCCCAAGAGTATGACGACGCCAACGCTGGCGATACCGGCGCAACACAACAGGATGCGGCGCTCGACCCGGCGTGCGGCGAGGTGGCCGCCCACCACTTCTGGATCGTCGTGACTACGTCTCAGGGCCTGCACGTCGACACGCCGTTCATTGCAACGGAGACCGCCGGTATCATGGCCGTTCATTTTCTTGATCATTGCCGTGCGCACCGGTTTTCGTGACAGTCCCGCTGACGTTATACTTGTCAGCTGGTGCGCCGGGAGCAATCGATCTGATACTGTCCGCTGAAGAAGATGCGGCCAACCGCTTCGAATTGAAACAACTGCAATCGACAGAGAAGTCTCATGAGCTACGACGACGACAACATCTTCGCCAAAATCCTTCGCGGTGAGCTGCCCTGTGAGAAGGTCTACGAAGACGATGCGACGTTCGCTTTAATGGATATAATGCCACGCGTGGACGGGCATGTTCTCGTGATCCCGAAATCACCGGCACGTAATATGCTTGATGCCGGGACGGAGCAACTCAGTCAGTGCCTTGCCACCGCGCAGCTTATCGCACGAGCGCAGATCGAGGGGCTGGGCGCCGATGGCATTACGGTGCAACAATTCAACGAGACAGCCGGTGGCCAGGAGGTGTTCCATCTCCACTACCATGTGCTGCCCCGGCACGAGGGCGACAGACTGCGCCCGCCCGGCACAAAGGAAAAGCCGGAAGTGCTAAAGGCGCATGCCGATAAAATCCGCTCGGCGCTCAACCGCTGAGCAATGCCTCAGGCAGTAAAAAATGCTGCCACGTCGAGCGGGGAAGAGTGCTATTGGGCTTTATACGTGGTGACACGTGTGGGCCGTGGTCGAACAACGCAGTCGAATAAGGAGTGCCCGCATGGGTTGGTACATTCATCACGTCAATCTACCGGCAACCAACGTACCGAGGACCCGCGCGTTCCTGCGCGACGTTTTCGGTTTCAGGCTGGGGACGTGGCAATATCCTGCAACCCAGGGCGAATTACACCATGACGACAACTCCATCGCGTTCTTTGGCTCGGGCAACCGGGGCATTCATGCGGTTCGGCCAATTGCGACCTTCGCCGTCGACAACGGCTTCATTCACAATCCGACCGTCGGGGGGCACTTTGCCCTCACGGTTCCCGACCTTGCACCGATCACGGCGCGTTTCGATGCAGCCGATATTCCCTATTCGGACGCCGGCATCTACGCAATGGCCGGCATTCGTCAAATCTATGTCTACGACCCGGCAATGAACGTCATTGAGATCAATCAATTTCATGACGAATCCGGGGGCGCGCCGCCGCCGGGAGCAGACGAACAGCATGGAGTATGGATGGAAGAGGGCGCCGATGGCGGCTGGTACATCCACCATGTCAACATTCCCGCACACGATCTCGAAGCGTCCGTCGCGTTCTTCCGGGATCTCGTCGGCCTTGAGGAGGGGATATGGGACTACCCCGACGGCGCGGCCGCCTCGAGCATCAATAAGGACGGGCGTTCACTGGCCCTGTTTGGCACAGAAAACCGCGGCATCCACATCGTGAAACCAGATCCGGCGTTTGCCAAGCGCAACGGTTTCAAACACAATCCGACGATCGGCGGGCACAAGGCTTTTTCGGTCGAGAACATCAGCGCCATCATCGACAGGCTCAGGAAGGCCGACATCGACTTTACGGATGCCGGTGAATACGCCATGGCCGGCATCCATCAGGTCTACGTCTTCGACCCGAGCTTTAACTTCATCGAGATCAACCAAGTCGGCTGATGAGACGCGCTTGGCAGATGCCCACTGCGCCAGGGAGCGCTCCATGATCGTCAACATCCGCACTTACACGCTGGTGCCGCGCCAGATGACCAAATACCTCAAGGCGTTCGAGGAAATGGCGCTGCCGATCACGCGCCGACATGGCATGGAGTTGATGGGATACTATACGAGCGTTGTCGGGCCGCAGAACCAGGTCGTGCACCTGTGGCGCTACGATAGCCTGGCGGACATGGAGGCCAAGCGAACGGCTCGTGATCAAGATGCGGACTGGCAGCGATTTCAGGCGGCCACCGAGGGGCTTGTGCTGATGCAGGAAGACAAGATCATGCGGCCGTCTTCATTCTCACCGCAGGATTGATCGAGGGCCGCCGGCCACAGCTATCATCGAGCGGAGCCCTTTAAGCCAAAGGTCGGACGCGGCGCCTCATGTGCCGCGTCGTCATTCAGGTGCAAACCGTCAGAAACCGCCACCGCTCTTGAAATCGTCGTCGTCAAACTCGAATGCGTCTTCAAACCAGTCCTCGGCCTTGTCGCCGAAACCGCCGAAGAGGTCATCGAAAGGCGGGAAATTCTCGCTGCGACGATAGCCGTCGGCCGGCCGGCGGCGCCAATTCTGGCGCCGCCTTGTACGCGCCCAATAGTCCGCGCCCGTAATGGCACCTCGGATTAGCTCCTGCAGCAGAACGGCACCGATATCGCGTCCGCGAAATTCTGAGGCCTCGTCGTCGAAATGGGCGCGGCGGAAGTCGGCGGCAATGCGTACCAGTTCCTCTCGCTTGTCAAAGAGTTCTTCAAGTTCATGGGTTTGTTCATCAATCTTGCGCGTCGCGTTTTCGATTTTTGTGCCCAGGGCCTCAATCCGCTGGGCGATCTCATCGTCGCTGGGAGTCGTCGTTTCGCGCGCGAGTTGCATCAGCTTTGCTGTGCGGTCATGGCCAAGAAAGCCTGCTGACAGTTCGACGGCCTTCACGAAGGCGGCATCGCGGCCTTCCGCATATTGATTGAGTGCCGCGAGCGTATCGGAACGGCCCGCTTCAAGGCTCTCGAATGCACGCTCGTTTCCCGCTTCCCTCGCGCGTGCCTCACGCAAATTGCCCGGCAGATCAGTGCCGGCAAGCCGCTTTATTTTGGCCGTTTCACGTTTCTCGACGGCAGCCTGTTTTTCGGCGACGATTTCAGCCAGAGCGTCCACGTGATCGGAAAGGCGCGCGGGTATCTCGTTCAAGACCGTGTAGTTCGCGCTGGCTTCGCGATAGCCTACGAGTTCGGCAACCTTGCCATCGAGCCATCTGACGAGGCGAGACGGCCGGTACGCGCCACGTCCGTACTGGCGGCGCCACAGGTACATGAAGAGCGGATCGTTTTCGTAGGCGCGGCCCTTCTCATCGCGGTTAATCGCGGCCTGCCCGGCTTTCGTCGCAGCCTTTTCGCGCGTCGTTTCCGCCCTTTCCAGTTCTTCAAGTTCCGCGCGATATTCCGGGTTCGACGCGAGTTCATCGCGAGCCCGCATCGCGATCTCGTCGAGACGGGTCTCCAAGGCCGCGATCCGCGCGCGGAGCGTCTCGCGGGTGCGGGCAAGGCGGTCGCGCTCCTCGTCGGTCTGTGCCGCCCGGGCCTTCAACTCGTTGATCGTTTTCTGGCGCGCGACAAGCAGGTTCGCGACGCGCTTTGAAAGCCTGTCGGCCTCGTCAATTACGCCATCTGACACGGCATGGCGCATGCGCACTTCAGCGAGATCCCGATAGGCGGCGACGCGCCGCTCGATCATGGCCGAACGCTCCGTCGTCCGGCTTTCGAGTTCAACCTGCAGGGCGCGCTCTTTTTCACGTAGATCAACGATCGTGCGCTCGATCTCGGACAGGGTCTCATGGCCTGACATGCCGTCGCGCGCCGTCTCCCTGGTTGCGACCGTTGTGAGTGCCGGCCAATTGCCACCGCGCCGCCGTCGATTTCCCCCGCGCGTCACCATTTAGTTATCGCCCCGCCGGTCACAGGTATCGTCCAGTCGGGTTCGAGATAGCCGCGCTTCTTGCGGCCGACCGCGCGGGCCTGGATTATTCCATCGTCGCGCTTGTCGGCCCGTATACGCTCGAGCACCTCGCGAGCCACTCGAACGGCCCACTTCTCGACGGTATCGGTCTGGCCGGTCTCCTCGTTTCTGATCGTCTGTGGAACGATCTGTCCCTCACCATCCACGGCTTGGACAACGAGGTAGTAATTGCGCGCATCGGGGTTGACGCGGGGCACGCGCCAGAGCCCGGACAGCTCGCCGCGCCCCGTTACGACACGGATCGTATAGTCTTGTCGCAACCGCGCTAATTTGCTTTCGAGTTCGGCACGTGCGGACCGCGCGGCTTCGATATCGCCTGCCCGGCCTGCTGCAAGGCCCCGGCGCACGGTCCCGGAAACACCGCTCATGATTGCGGTCTGTCCGCTTTGCTGCACTTCGACGGCGATCTGCTTTTCAAGTGCTTCAAGGCGCGCGGGTATAACTTCGGTAAGTAACGTACGCTCTTCCCTCAGCGCTGACTGGCGTGGCCAGTCGACGAGCATGAACCAGCCGATCCAGAGGACGGCGACGGCTGCCAGTGCGCCGAGCGCGTACGAGCCCCAGTTGCTCCGTGTGACGTAGAGGCGGGCAAGGCGTGTTGCGACGCTTTCGGCGGGTGGCTTGTAGACGAAGCGGTCCTCTTCGAGCGCTTTGACGCCTTCAGCCAGAATGCTGTCGGGCACGTCGATGCCCTGGCTGCGATAGATCTCACGAAGCCGTTCGATCAGCTGGTCGCGGCGCGCGTCACTGTCGAGTTCGCGCTCGACCACCAGCTTGTCGTGGCGCAGTGTGTCGACGACATCCATGGCGATCATGACATCGTCGAGCGGCGCGCGTCCGGCAGCGGTCTCAGGTGATGTGGGCGCGGTATCGGCCATCGCCGTGAGAACTCCGGGTGGGGTGTCAGGATGGTGGCTGTCGGGCGTTAGAGCGCCAGTGCGCCGCCTTCGGCCGCGAGACGGGCAAGGCGGCGCTTGCCATCCTCGACAGCTTCCTGGATTTCCTGACTGTTGCGGGTCGACAGAATGCGCATTTCGTCGATGATCTCACGTGAGCGCACTTGGAAGTTTATCACTGAGTCAACGAGCTTTTTGACCGATTCTGCCTTCACGGTCGGCCCGTAACCCGCCTTGAGTGCCTCTTCCTGGACTGCGTCCCCGACCTCGGACAGCGTCTCCAGGCTTGCCGAAACGCCGTCTTTCATAGCTTCCAGTGTCTTGGTCGATTCATGCAGGCCGAAGATCCCGGTGAACGAGGCCTTGAGGGCGGTCAGCACCGCCTCATTGGTCGAGAAGAAGGTCACCGATTGGGCATAGACGCGCTCTTTGGCGCTCGTGGTCTGCATCAGGCGGGTCATAATGACCTCGGAGGTGTTGTAACCGATGGTCAGGTTATCGGCGAGGTCCTTCGCGATCTGGTAGCGCTTTTCCTCGTCCTGGAGATCGCGCAGAGCATCGTCTCTTGCCATCTCGAGTTCTGCAAGTTTTGAGGCTTCCGTTCCCTTGAATTTCTCGACCTTGGTCGATTCTTTCTCGAGTGCTTTCTTGGCTTGCGAGAGGTTCTTTTCTGCCTTCTCGCGCAACTTCACCGACATAACCTGTGCATGCTTGTAGGCGCCGCGGTAGTCCCGATAAGCTTCGAGGATACGGCCCTCGCGCAGGATCTGATCCTTGGTGTCACTGGCAACTTCTTGATATGCATAACGGATCTCGTCGAAACGGTCTGCAATGTCGCCGCGGCGAACCTTCATCCACGCATTCGAGAGGCGTTCGAAGGTGTCGATCCGGCCATCCTCCAATTGATCGACCAAGCGCTTGGCGTCGTCTCGGATGGAGTTGAAGGCCGCGACAATCTCGTTGTAGCGCGAGCCGATTTCCATCGCCGCCACTTCATTGCGCACGATCTCATTGAAAACCGACGCGTCGGCAAGCGTCTTTGCGATGATCGTCACCGCTTCCTTATCGAGATCGTATATCTTTTCGAGCAGGCCTGCGATCGGGGCATCCGATGTCGGCTCGACACCGATTCCGAGATCACGAACAGTGCGCTTGGCTTTGTCGAGTTGTTGCAGAGCAGAAAGACGGGCCATCGGGGGAACCTCGCGGAAAGTGACGGATAAATCGTCATGCCAACGGATATCAACTGACTGACTTAAGCCAGTGCAGACATTGGGGCAACACGCTCACGAATCTATCGTGACGATCACACGGCAGGAGGAGGCCGCCGGATATCCCATTGAAGGCCGTACGGCCTGTCAGGCGTGGCGCTGCGGCACTTGAACTGGCAACACGGCCATGCAATCGCTTCGCTAATCCGGGCCGGACAGATTCGGCATCTAGATTGTTGCAGGTGAATTCATTGCGTCCAGAGCCTGTGACTGGAGGACGTGCGGGTATGGCCAACCCACAAACCGATCTTTTCGACGCCAAAAACGACAACGCCGCGCGAACGCGGCCCAATACCGGAGCGCAAATGGCAAGCAAGGCAGCGCGTCAACGCAAGACTGAAATCGATCCGGCCGACGATTACACAGCCGCCGACATCGAGGTGCTCGAAGGCCTCGAACCGGTTCGCCGGCGACCCGGCATGTATATTGGCGGCACGGACGAGAAGGCGCTGCATCACCTGTTCGCCGAAGTCATCGATAACTCGATGGACGAAGCCGTGGCCGGCCACGCAACGTGGATCACGGTCAATCTCGGCTCCGATGGCTTTCTCACCGTTTCCGACAACGGCCGCGGCATCCCGGTTGATCCACATCCCAAATTCAAATCGAAGTCGGCGCTCGAAGTCATCATGACGACGCTGCATGCCGGTGGTAAATTCGACGGCAAGGCCTACAATACCAGCGGCGGACTGCACGGCGTCGGTGTCTCCGTCGTCAACGCGCTCGCTGAATTGCTCGAGGTCGAGGTTGCTCGCGGCAAGCAACTCTACCGGATGGTATTTTCCCGTGGCGCGGCGCAAGGCAAGCTGGAAAAGCTTGGCTCCATCATGAACCGGCGGGGCACGAAGATACGCTTCAAGCCGGACGTTCAGATCTTTGGCGACAAGGCACGCTTCAAGCCGGCGCGCCTGTTCAAGATGGCGCGCTCCAAAGCCTACCTTTTCGGTGGCGTCGAGATCCGCTGGTCGTGCGATCCTGACCTCATCGCCGACGATACGCCCACCGAAGCGGTCTTCCATTTCCCCGGCGGCCTTGCCGATTATCTCAAAGAGACGACCGCCGGCCAGACGATGGTGACCAACAGCATCTTTTCGGGCCGCGTGGAGAAAGAGGGCGGGCACGGATCGGTCGAGTGGGCACTCGGTTGGACTGTCAGCCATGACGGTTTCGTCCACTCCTACTGCAACACTATCCCGACACCGGAAGGCGGCACACACGAGCTCGGCCTGCGCTCGGCATTGACCCGTGGCCTCAAAGCCTACGGCGAGATGGTCGGTAACAAGAAGGCCAGCCAGATCACCGGGGACGATGTCTTCGGCACGGCAACGGCAATGCTTTCCGTTTTTATCCGCGAACCGGAATTTCAGGGGCAGACAAAGGATAAGCTCGCAACGCAGGAAGCCGGTCGCATTGTCGAGGGCACGGTCCGTGATGCGTTCGACCATTGGCTCGTCAACTCGCCGCAACAGGCGGGCAAGTTGCTGGAGTGGACGATCGAGCAAGCCGAAGACCGTCTCAAGCGGCGACGCGAACGTGACATCTCGCGGCAGACTGCAACACGCAAGTTGCGCCTTCCCGGCAAACTCGTCGATTGTTCGTCGAAGTCGAAGCAAGGGACCGAGATCTTCATCGTCGAAGGCGATTCGGCTGGCGGTTCGGCCAAGCAGGCACGCAACCCCGCGACCCAGGCCGTTCTGCCGCTCAGGGGCAAGATCCTGAACGTTGCCAACGCGACTTCCGCCAAGCTCGCTCAGAACCAGATGCTCTCCGATCTCATTCAGTCGCTCGGTTGCGGGATTGGCAAACACTTCAACCTTGACGATCTTCGCTACGAGCGCGTGATCGTCATGACCGACGCCGACGTCGACGGCGCCCACATCGCTTCGCTGCTGATGACCTTCTTCTATCAGGAAATGCCGGCGCTGATTGAACGCGGCCATCTCTATCTTGCCGTGCCGCCGCTCTTCAAGCTGACACAGGGGACGACCACGTTCTATGCCCGCGATGACGCCGAACGCATCCGGTTGCTTGAAACCGGGTCGTTCAAGGCTAGTCAAAAAGTTGAAGTCAGCCGCTTCAAGGGACTTGGCGAAATGAACGCGCGCCAGCTCAAGGAGACGGCCATGGACCCGACCAACCGGACCATGCTGCGCGTGGAACTTGGCGAGGGTGATCATTCGGATGTCGGACACGCGGTTAACGCATTGATGGGCTCGAAACCTGAAGCGCGCTTTCGGTTTATCCAGGAACACGCAGCCTTCGCCGATACGCTCGACATCTAAATCCGTGGCCAGGTGAACGGGCTGGGCGACAGCCCGTTTCTTTTCTTCG
>CAZWCL010000110.1:0-9043 GCA_964632265.1 uncultured Hyphomicrobiaceae bacterium
AACTTGCCAAGCGCAACTGATCAAACAATTCATGAGGATAAGCAGACCATGCGGCTCAAAGATAAAATCGCAGTGATCGTCGGCGGCGGGCAACAGTCGGGCGAGACCATCGGCAATGGCCGAGCTACCGCTATTCGTTTCGCGCAGGAAGGCGCAACCGTTCTGCTTGCAGATGTTTATGAGACATCTGCCGAGGAGACAGGCCACCATATCAAGGAAGCCGGCGGCACGTACTCAACGGTGGCCGCCGACGTGACCAAGGAAGAAGACTGCAAGCGCATTATTGACACCTGCCTGGAACGCTACGGCCGGATCGACATTCTCCACAACAACGTCGGGCGTTCGCGCGGCGACAAGCCAACCTACGATCTCGAGGTTGCGATGTGGGATGAGTTGATGGCGCTCAATCTCAAGGGTACGTTCATGACCTGCAAGCATGCGCTCGGTGCCATGCGCGCGCAGGGTGGCGGTGCCATCATCAATGTCTCGTCGACGTCCTCGATCAACGTCTGCCCGACGGTAACCTATAAAACGGCGAAATCAGCCATCAATGGGCTTACCGAACACATGGCGATCGAGAACGCGGGCAAGGGCGTTCGGGTCAACGCTATCCTGCCCGGTCTGGTCGATACGCCGATGGCCATCGAACGGCGGGCCAAGGAGATGGGGGTGCCGCGCGATGAAGTGCGTGCCATGCGCCGGCTTCGCGTCCCGCTCAAGTCCAAGGAAGGTTCCGCCTGGGATGTCGCCAACGCCGCTGTCTTCCTCGCGAGCGACGACGCTGCTTTCATCACCGGACATCTTCTTGTTGTCGATGGCGGCGCACGGCTGACGGCGGGCACCGGTATGTTCGAGTGAACGGGCGCCTGCAAGACAACGGCAAAAACCGTATCAGGAGGCCGTGAAGCGTGCCGACTTTCAAAGGCAACTTGAAACGGACGGCTACAGCGGGGTCGAGGCCAAGCATCTCGGGCCCCGCGCGCCGGGCGACATGCACACTCATGACACCGATATACGCGGTCTCATCGAGGCGGGAAGTTTTATAATCCATCGTGCCGGCAAGGCTGAGCACCATGGACCCGGCGAGATCTTCAATGTTTCGGCCGGTGACGCGCACTCGGAAGAAATTACAGCGAATGGCGTCGACGTCGTCATTGGCCGACGTCCGGCCTAGGGAGCGGCGCGCGATCCATAACTTCGCGCGCATGCTTCTCAAGCCGGTTGAGACGTCCTAGGTTGACCGGGAAACGTACAACATGAGACGTGTTGCCGGGTGGCGGCATGTAGCCGAATTCTGGAGGATCTGGATATGCGTTATCTACACACGATGGTGCGCGTTGCAAACGTCGATGCGAGCCTTGACTTCTACTGCAACAAGATGGGCATGACGGAAGTCCGCCGCGTCGACAGCGAAGCCGGACGGTTTACGCTGATCTTTCTAGCGGCGGGTGAGGACGAGGCACGGGGCCGTGAGACGCGGGCGCCGCTGCTTGAGCTCACCTATAATTGGGATCCGGAAGAATACGGTGAGGGGCGCAACTTCGGGCATCTCGCCTATGAGGTGGATGACATCTACGCCACTTGCCAGAAGCTCATGGATAACGGTGTGACGATTAACCGGCCGCCGCGCGATGGGCGCATGGCGTTCGTTCGTTCGCCGGACAACATATCGATCGAGCTTTTGCAAAAAGGTGAGGCTCAAGAGAAGAAAGAGCCTTGGGCATCGATGGAAAATACCGGTCATTGGTGAGCCAGACCTGACGGTGGCGGACAGGCCAGGCACCCTGCGGACAGTATGAGACTGCCTGATGGCTCGACGGGGCATGCGGCGCCGAGCCCGGTATTGCAATTGGGCAAGTCTTCAATCACCTCTCCCTCGCGAAGGAGATTATCATGCCGGACTCGGATGACGACGATCGAAGAATGGCGTTAGGCGCTGCGATGGCGCGCCAGATGATGCGCGAGGACGGGCGCGAAGCTGAGCGCGTCCGACGAACGCAGCCGAGTACCATGGCCAGCTTAGCGACCATAGCATTCGTGTTCGCCGTAGCGGTCGGGATGTTGGTCGCGATGATGATTTTTGCCTGATTGCCCGCGCCGTTTCGCACAGCGCGGGCAAGCTGTTCAAGTTGCCGATCAGGAAGCGTGGGAGAACATCGCGCGGCCTGGCACATCCATGGTCGTGCGAAGTATTGTGCCGGTCGCCGATTCCGTGATGAACAGGACGCGGCGATCGGGTCCACCAAACGCCAGGTTGGTTGTTGAGGGGCCATCCGAGGCAGCCGCAATCCGGAAGAGGGGCATTGCATTTTCGGCGAAAACCCAGACGCAGCCATTGCCCGCATCGCACACGAACAACCGTCCCGTCTCGTCGACCGCCATGCCATCGGCGCCACTGTTGCCGCCTGCCAATGGCGTGAAAATGCTGACTTTTGCCGTCCCGCCATCGGGATGTATCGGCACGCGCCAAACAGCATTGCCACGGGTCATGGCAACATAAAGGACGTCTTCGGCCGGGTTCATGACCAGGCCATTCGGACTTGGACCGTTGGCGAGCAAAAGATCGAGCCGATCCGTGGCTTCATCGTAGCGATAGACCCGGCCGGTTGGGTCGTGCATGCCGGTTTGCCCCTGGTCGGTGAAATACATCCGACCGGCTGAATCGAAAAACAAATCATTGACGCCGCGAAAGCTTTCGCTCTTTCGATGGGTGAGAAACGGGCTCACGGTGCCGGATGCGGGATCGAGCGCCATAATGCCGTGCTTGTAGTCGGTAATAAAAATGCGGCCGTCGCGGTGAATTTTGAGGCCATTCGGCCAGCCGTCGTACTCGGCGACCAGGGTCCAGTCGCCGGCTGGCGTAATCCGGAAGATGCGGCCATACGGAATATCGGTGACGTATAGGTCACCGGCCCGATCGAAACTCGGACCCTCCAGAAAAGAGGCGATGGGTTGGCCGGGGCGGTTGCCGCGACCCCACTCCGGCGTTTCGCCCGTCCGGCGAAACTCAGGAGGCAGTACTGTCCAGCATTCGCTTTCTAGTGGTTCCGGGGGTGCGTAAAGCGACATCTGTCTCTCCCTCAGTTTTTCCCGATCAATTGGCCGTTTGCCAGCCGCAATTGTAGCGCCTCCGACAGCTCATGCACGGGCGCAGCATTTGGATTTCTGCGCTGCAGCAACCATCTTACACAATACGTGTTGGGAATCAGCTACAGTGCGGCAGCAAATGTGGCAAAGTAGCGGCCCATTCGATTGGCGGCATTGCTAAGGTCTTTATTTGCCGTCGGGTTGTGTGATTTAGCTATCATTCCGTTGTAACTTGACGGTCACCAGAGATGATGGTGCACTGCAATATCGATGGATCAATGATAAAGCCCGGAACGCGATCAATATGAAATATCATGCCTACGAACTGGCCCACGCCATGGTGTCGCCGTGGCGGGCCATCTCACAAGGTTTGCGTTACCAGCTCGATTTTCCGCTGAACCCGTTTTCGCGGTTGCCGATGGCGCGCAGCATGTCGGCTGCGTGCGCGGTGTTTGAAAGAATAACGAACCGGTATGGCAAACCGGCATGGGAAATCGACGCGACGGAGATTAACGGCGAGGAAGTTCCAGTCCAGATCAAAACCGTCAAACATAAATCGTTCTGCAATCTCATCCACTTCGAGCGCGAACGTGGCCGATGGGCGCCGAAAGAGCCGAAGGTTTTGCTAGTTGCGCCGATGTCAGGGCATTATGCGACGCTGCTGCGCGGGACCGTGCAGGCGATGCTGCCGGAACACGAAGTCTACGTCACCGACTGGATCGACGCGCGCCAGGTGCCGACGTTCGACGGGCGGTTCGATCTTGATGATTTTATCGACTACATTATCGAGTTCACCGACTTCCTCGGGCCGGACACGCACATCATGGCGGTCTGCCAACCTGCTGTGCCGTGTCTGGCTGCGACCGCGATCATGGCGTCGCGTGAAATGGAAAACCAGCCGGTGTCCCTCACGATGATGGGCGGGCCGATCGACACGCGGCGCAATCCCACCGTCGTCAACGAGCTTGCCGAGCAAAAGCCTATCGAGTGGTTTGAACAAAACGTCATTTCTCACGTGCCGTTCCCAAATCCGGGCTTCATGCGGGCAGGCTATCCAGGCTTCATGCAGCTCACCGGCTTCATGACGATGAACCTTGAACGCCATCGTGAAGCGCACTGGCAACTGTTTGATCATTTGGTTGAAGGGGATGAGGATTCCGTTGCCGCGCATGAAAAGTTCTATGACGAATACCTAGCCGTCATGGATCTGCCTGCCGAATTCTATCTGCAAACCGTCGAGACTGCGTTCCAGTCGCACGCGCTGCCGCTTGGCACGATGAGACACCGGTCAGAGCTCGTCGATTGTTCCAAGATCACGCGCACCAGCATCATCACGATCGAAGGCGAAAACGACGATATCTGTGGCATTGGCCAGACCGACGCGGCGCATGCGCTGTGCTCCAGTGTTCCGGAAGAAGCGCATTTCCATTACGTTCAACCGGGCGTTGGCCATTATGGGGTATTCAACGGTCGGCGTTGGCGGTCGGAGATCCAACCGCGGATACGGGATCAGATCCGCGCGGCCGAGATGCTGTGGAGCGATAAAATGCAGTCGTTTCCGGTCGCCCATGGCGCCAGTTTCGCGCTGGCCGCCAAGTAGTATCGGCGAACGGAGTTCCATTTTCCGTTCAGGCAGCGTCGCGGCGCGCAAAGCTTTGGTAGACCCAGGCGGACGCGCGACAAGGTTGGCGGTCGCGTCCGCTCCCCGCCGCGGGCGTGGGAACATATTGCCACTTTGGGTGGCCTTTTGGCATTGACGGAAGAGTTCTAGCCAGCGTGGGCGGGATGCTGAGACGGAAGGTGCTCGCTGTTCAAGCGCGGCTTGTCGACACAGAAGAGGGCGAGCAGACTGAAGCGCTGAAGCAGTTCCAAGACCTCGCCGTCAACATTTGCGATTTGGAAGGTCTGTCCGCGCGCCAGTTTGCGCTTGTATAGGTGGACGAGCAGGCCGAGGCCGCTGCTGTCGATCTTGCTGACGTTCCTCAAATCCAGCGTTAACTCGGGATCTTCGTTGACGACCCACGCCTCGCACGCGGGCATCAACGTGCGGACGCCGGCACCGTCAAGGTCGCACGACAGTTCGATAATCATTTTATCAGTCTCCGGATTATCCGACCTAGTCGCTACGACTACTTTTTTCATTTTGCAAGGCCCTTTTTGACCTGAAAACTTATTCTGTGCTTGTCGGTCCAGGTCTTGCGCAGCCTGGATGATTGATGCGCAGGGCGTATGGCGTATCGGGTTACTGGCCGCGTCCCGTAACCATGACGGTGACTGTCTGAAACATGATGCGCAGATCCATCGTCAGCCAGTTGATGCCGCGGGAAAGGTGAGCTGCGTAAGCGTGGTCAAAGAGCAGCTTGTTGCGTACATCTTCGATTGTTTGATCGTAGCCCTGGTTGACCTGGGCGAGGCCTGTGATGCCGGGGCGAAGACCAAATGTTCGCTCGGTATAAAGTGGCAGGTTCGCTTCGAGATTGGAGATCAATTGCGGACGTTCGGGGCGTGGGCCGACGAGGGACATGTCGCCTTTGATCACATTGACGAACTGCGGCAACTCATCGAGGCGGGTCTTGCGCAGAAACAGACCAACCCTCGTGATACGCGGATCGCCCTCGCTTGCCCACTGCGGGCCGGAGCGCTTCTCGGCGTCCTCGTACATCGTACGAAATTTGATCAGCTCAAAAACTTCCGCACGTTGTGCTGAAATCCGCCCGACGCGGCGCTGGCGGTAAAAAATCGGTCCAGGCGACTCGAGGCGAACGGCCAGGGCTATGGGAAGGAACACCGGCCAAAGCAATACAAGGGCAAGTGCCGAGAGGACGGTGTCGAAAGCTCGTTTCGCGGCGCGTACATGGACCGGAATGTAGTGCCCGGCGGATTGGCTTCCGGCGCTTGGCGCGTTCGACCAGGAAACAGGCGCGCGACCGGTTAGATAGTTTGCTGCACCGATCAGGTTGGCGAGATGCCCTTCAAGCAGATAGCTGAGCCAGGCGATGATTTTTGGCGTGCGGGGGCTGCGGTTCAATATCGCCCAACCGCCGATGCCGGTCACGATGGTGCCGCTGATGGCGATCGATGCGAACAGGCCGTAGCCGGTGAACGCCAGGTAGAGGCAGGCAAGGGCGCCAGCGATCATGACAAACGGCATGAGAACCCGTAGCGCCTTGCCCGAGGCGAATACGAAAGCAAGGCTGGCGACCGGCACGGCCGCGGCTTCACGCGGCCGGCGCCAGGGGTTCAAAAGACCGTTGAACATGACGAGCTGTTGCATGTTGCCACGGCCGATGCGGACGCGCCGGACAAACTCCTGTTCTGGACGTGTACGCTCGAGTTCCCAGGCGACGATGGCTTCGTCATAGACCGCGCGGTAGCCGGCTGCGACGATGCGCATCGGGAGGACGAAATCGTCGTTGACGGTTGCTTCAGGTAATGGCTGCCAGAGGGGGCGGCGAAAAAGATAGAAGGCGCCGTGGGCACCCATGGGTGCGGCGACGGCGGCCTCGAAGGATTTAACGCGGGTTTGGTATTGCCAATACTTGCGTTCCCCCTGGTTGCTGGGAAATTTGAGCCGGTAGGTCGGACAGATGACGCCGACGTCCTCGTCCAGGAAGTGGACTGCGGCTGCCCGTAATATGTTCGGGTCAACGGCGGCGGAGACGTCGGACAGGGCGACGATATCGGTCGAAGCCGCGGCGATGTGCTCGTTCAGCATTGCAAGCTTGCCGCGATTGTCGCCGTGATCCTGCAACATGAAGTGCGAGGGGTTGCCGAGCTCATCGAGTGCGGTGCGCGCCTCGGTGGTAGTATTATCGGTGCAACCGTCGAGTGCGATGATGATTCGAAGGCGATCGCGAGGGTAGTCGATGTTCGCGAGATTGTGGACCTTGCCGGCGATGTGTTGTTCTTCGTTATAGGCCGGCACGATGATGGTCACGGAGGGCAGGGTGTTTTCATCCAGTGGCAAGACTGTTGGGCGCGTGCCCGTGTGTTTTGCGCCACCCCGCCGTTCTGCGAGCCGGTGGAGTAGCCACGGATAGGCAAAGTGGTGATAGGCGAACAGTAATGACGCCAGCACAAATGTCGCCTTGGCCAGCGTATCAAGCATTGTATCCCCGGCGCATGGAAGACGACGACCGCACGATGTCCCGGACCGATGCGGACAGGTCGTAGTGGCGTTTGGTGATTGCGAAGTCATAGTTGGCCATGACGAACGCGCGGCTCGCGTCCGACGCCGGCTCATCCGATAGGGATTGTTTCAGAGCGGCGGCAAGTTCATGGGGCTTGCCGGGAGCTACCAGACGGCCGGTGACGGGACTCACTGCGTCACCGACGGCGCCGACGTCACTTGCAACGACGGGGATGCCGGCACTTTGCGCTTCCATCACAACGCGGGGCAGGCCTTCGTTCAGGGACGGCAGACAAAACACGTCAAAGGCGGGATAGATCGCCGCCACATCGTCGCGGTGACCAAGAAAATGGATGCGATGGGCAACGCCGGCGCTGGCGGCGGCGGCTTCGAGCTGGCCGCGAAGTTCGCCGTCACCGACAATGGCGGCCTGGACATTGTCATCGAGGGCGGCGAGCGCCTCGATCAGGTGTCGGTGGCCTTTCACCGCGGTCAGTCGACCGGCGGTGCCGATTAAAACAACGTCCGCGGAAATACCTATACTGTTGCGGGCGGCATCACGATCGCCGGGGGCAAATGCCAAGGTGTCGATGCCGGGCGGCACGACGGTGATGCCGGGCGCGATGCCGCGGGTGATGCCGGGTTTGGCGAGCAACGCGCGGAGCCGCGCGGCGATGGGCTGTGATACGGCGAAGTGATGCGGGCGCAAGAGGCGCTCGCTCCATCGCAGAAGGCGGACATGACCGGGCTTGGTATCATAGTGCCATGCGTCGTGCTCGACGTGAACGAGGCGCTTCACGCAGGTCAGACGGCTTGCCGCGCCGGCGTAAACCAGCGGCCCGATGTGGTGGACGAAGACGTCTTGCGCACCGAGGCATTTCATTGCGCGAGCGAGTGGACGGATCGTGCCGAAGCGGCGTCCGGGTGGGGCGGAAAAGGCTACGAGGCGGTCACGGAAGCGGTTGAGAGCTGGCCAATTGGCACAAAGCTCATCGACCGTGCCTTCGAGCGAGAAGACGTAGATGGGCGCCGCCGGATCTTCGTGTTTGAGGAGATCGAGCACCAAGGTCTCAATGCCACCGGGGGCCATGCGGTTAACAACATGGATGGTAGGCGCGCGCGCGCCCGCTAGATCTGCAGGTGTGATCCTCACGCGAACTTCATTCCCTCACGCCTCGCAGCGATCATGTCGTCGTGCGGCTTGCTATCTGTTTGTTGTGCGACAGCCCGCGCGTTGCACCGATTCGAAAAGTTCGGCCGTGTCGATCAATCTGACCTTGATGAAAGGCCTATGACAACACTGCCGCGTGCCAAAGCCGATGGCGTCCGTATAGTTCCAATCGACGTGTCCTGTTTATCCATTTTTTTGATGAAACAGTTTTTCTGTCAGTGATCTATCGGGCCTTTTTGAAGTGAAGCTTTTCAGTATTATTGTGACATGAGAGCCGTTGCCGCACCGGGATGGATTATATTCGTTGCGACGGTGTCCGCGGTTGCGATATTCGCTTGCGGAGAACGGTAACGTTGTTCGGGAGCGCGAGCAGAATGCGCGACGGTGTGTTCAGGAGAAAGTGTTTCGGCGGAACGTAGATTTACTTTGCCACCGGTTTTGAACTTGCCAGTGATTGGTCGATGGTGGTCCTTAAGCAATTCCTGCCAGTGTTTTTTTGAGTGCTGCAACCGAAGTGACGGGAAGTGTATGTTGTCTATAGTCAGTCGCGTTGGTTCGATGTTCTGCAGGACGGTTCTCACGGCTTTAATGGTCGCCGGAAGTGCGCCGCAACTGGTTGCAGCGGACGCGGGCACAGCTCCAATGAAACTCGGCAA
>CAZWCL010000111.1:0-9011 GCA_964632265.1 uncultured Hyphomicrobiaceae bacterium
ATAGAGAGACAAGTGACGGGTGCCAAGGCCGATTGCCTCGCGCAGTTCGCGCTCCCAGCCGCCCGCGGTCTGATGGGGACGCGCATAGATCAGGTCGAATGAATGACGGTCGAACGTTCTCGCGGCAACATCGATGGCGGCGCGCGCTTCGGCGGCTGTGTGGCGTCGGCCAAGCCGCTCAAGGTCGTCGTCACGGAGGGACTGGACACCGAGAGAGACGCGGTTGACGCCGGCCGTGCGATAGCCCGCGAAACGCTCTGTCTCCACACTGGTCGGATTGGCTTCGAGGGTGATCTCTGCATCCGCCGCAATCGGCCAGACATCATCGACCCGGTCGATTATCGCTGCAACGGTTGCGGGCTCCATCAGCGAGGGCGTGCCGCCACCAAAGAACACCGATGTGGTTTGCCGCGGGCCGGTCGCCCGAGCGCTCGTGGCAATCTCGGTGAGGTAAGCGGTGAGAAAGGTGTCCTGGTCGACGCCACCGTGACGCACGTGGCTGTTGAAGTCACAATAGGGACATTTGGCGGCACAGAAGGGCCAATGGATATAGACGCCGAAGCCGACGGAATCCGGATTATCCGGCATGGCCAACGGCCGTGCGGAATTTCGCGATGGCCCGGGCGCGATGTGAAAGCGCGCCATCAGACCGGGAGCCATCACCGTGCTTTTCAGACTTCGTCATCTCGCCGAAGGTTTTGGTGGCGCCGTCCGGCTGAAACATCGGGTCGTAGCCGAAACCCTGCTCGCCGCGCGGCGGCCATTGCAGCGTGCCATAGACTTTGCCTTCGAACGATTGATGAGCTCCGGCGCTTGTCAGCCCCGGCAGAGCGAGCACCAATGTGGCGTTGAAATTGGCCCGGCGGCCGTCGTCCGACCAGCCGTTGACCGCCGTGACTTCGTCGTAGACGCGCTGCATCGCGGCAGCGAAATCCTTCTCCGGGCCACCCCAATCGGCAGAATAGACACCCGGTGCGCCGTTCAGCGCTTCGACTTCAAGGCCGGAATCATCGGCGAGGGCCGGCAGGCCGACGGCGCTTGCGGCGGCAAATGCCTTGATCAAAGCGTTGGCATGGAACGTGGTTCCGGTTTCGGCTGGTTCGGGCAGGCCAAGACTACCGGCCGAGACCGTATCGATGCCAAGTGGGGCCAGCAGATCAGCAAACTCCTGGAGTTTGCCCCGATTGTGGGTGGCGATGACAAGACGGTCGCCACGCTGCAGGACCGGTGGTGCGCTCATGTTTCGAAGCCCCAGATGCGTGGTTCAGCGAACTCCAGGCTATTGCCGGCCGGATCGCGGAAGTAAATCGAGCGACCGCCCTGCGGCCACTCCAACTCTTTTTCGATCGCGATGCCCTTGGCTGAGAGATGGTCGCGCCAGCGCGCCAACTCATCGGCCGTCGCGCGGAAGCAAACGTGGCATTCGCCGTCCGCGCCGTGGGTCGGGACGACAATGCCGTCGGCGGCGGGGACACGCGTTGCCTCCGGGTTAAAAACCAGCAGTACCTGGTTGCCGCACTTATAAAAAAGATGGCGGCCGTCGGCGCGCACGAACGGCTCGAGACCCAGCACATCCCGATAGAACGCCTCGGTTGCGTCGAGGTCAGGCGCGTAAAGTACAGTTTCCAGAATACCAGTCGGTTGCATCATGCCCCTTGAGATTGTGTGGCACCGCCATCGTTACCAGGCCGTCACTAGCCGACAGTCAATTTCTGCAGGGCCACTAGTTCTTCGATACCCTTGCGTGCGAGGCGCATGATCTCTTCGAACTGCTCGTTGCTGAACGGATCCCTCTCGGCGGTGCCCTGTATTTCGACGATACCGCCAGAGCCGGTCAAAACGATGTTGGCGTCGGCGTCAGCCTCTGAATCTTCAGGATAGTCGAGATCGAGAACGACCTCGCCGCCATAGATCCCAGCAGAAACGGCGGCGATATGGTCCTTCATAACGTCACGGCCGATCATGTCGCGGGTCTGCATCCACTGGAAGCAGTCGTGGAGCGCGACCCATGCGCCCGTGATTGCCGCGGTTCGCGTCCCGCCATCGGCCTGGATAACGTCACAGTCGACCGTGATCTGGCGCTCGCCAAGTTTTTCAAGGTCCACGACCGCGCGCAGCGAGCGGCCGATGAGCCGCTGGATCTCCTGGGTCCGCCCGGATGGCGAACCGCGCGTTACTTCGCGGCGCATGCGCTCATGCGTCGAACGCGGCAGCATCGCGTATTCGGCCGTCACCCAGCCGCGCCCCTTGCCTTTGAGCCACGGCGGGACGCGCTCTTCAAGGCTGGCAGTGCACAACACGTGCGTGTTGCCAAACTTGATCAGGCAAGAGCCTTCAGCATGCAAAGATGTTGCACGCTCAAAGGAAACACGGCGGAGTTCGTCGTTCTGGCGATTGGAAGGGCGCATGGCCGGGACTATTCTTTCTGACTGGCTGGTGGCTGACTGGCTGGTGGCTGGCGACAGGTAGATGTTCATTTTATGCAGCGGGCGGAACCTAGGGCAGTGCCGAAGCCGCATCAAGCACAACAGGCACATTGACGTTCGCCCGAGAGGTGCCAATATCGGCGAACGGCGTGCAATACCGTCGCGGACCGCACGACGGAAGGTTCTGCCGCCGATACAGGGACCAGCGTATGTCGGACAACGTGAAGCGGACGCACAATCAAGGACAGCATAGCCTGCCGCACCACGCCGGCCGGGAGGCGGATGGCGGCGCACCTGCAGACATTAGCGGGCTTAATGAACGGGCGCAGGCGATACTGCGCCAGATCGTCGAAAGCTATCTTGAGACCGGGGAGCCAGTCGGCTCGCGCAACCTCTCGCGCGAATTGCCGATTTCCCTATCGCCGGCGTCCGTACGCAACGTCATGGCCGACCTTGAGCATCTCGGCCTGATCTCGGCGCCGCACACCTCTGCCGGCCGGCTGCCGACAGAGCAGGGCCTGCGCTTGTTCGTCGATGCGCTCCTCGAGACGGGTAATCTGTCGCGCGATGAGCGCCGCCAGATCGAGACGAACTTTCGCGGCAACCGGGACAGAAGTGTCGATGATGTCCTGTCGGAAGCCAGTGAGATGATCTCAGGGCTGTCGCATTGTGCCGGCCTGGTGATCTCAGAAAAGCAGGCCGGGCGCCTCAAACACATCGAGTTCGTTCAGCTCGAACCCGGCAAGGCGCTGGCAATTCTGGTCGATGAGGATCAGAATATCGAGAATCGCGTGATCACGCTGCCGGCCGGCATGCCGGCATCAGCGCTTACCGAGGCCTCGAACTACCTCAATGCGCATGTTCGCGGGCGCACGCTGAAAGAGGCCAAGTCAGTCATCGAACAACGCCTTGCTGCTCAGAAGGCCGAGCTCGACAATCTATCGCAGGACCTCATCAAGCTTGGCCTTGCAGACTGGTCGGGCGCACTTGATGACCGCCGCAGCCTGATCGTCCGTGGACGATCGCATCTCCTGAAGGACCTGCAGGCGGAGGATGAACTCGAGCGGATCCGGCAACTATTCGATGAACTCGAATCGCAGCAGGATATTGTGCAACTGCTTGGACTGGCGGAACGTGGCGAGGGGGTGCGGATTTTTATCGGTAAAGAGAACAAGTCGTTCTCGCTATCAGGATCATCTCTTATCATTGCGCCGTTCCAGGACAGTGACGAGAATATCGTCGGTGTGCTCGGCGTCATTGGCCCGAAACGGCTGAACTACGCACGTATCATCCCCATGGTGGACTTCACAGCGCGCGTGGTGAGCCGGATGATTACTTGATTTTTCCGCTCACGTCGCTGATATCCCCGTCAAAGACAATCACCCATGACCACACACCGGCGGCGCGCTTGCGAGAGTGCCGCACACCGGTCTCTATGAGGTACTTCATGACGCAATCCACCGGGCCAGGCGGTCAGCCCGCAGATCCGAACCAACCCGAGGCGGCGGAGACACCAGAGCGCGGGCCGGAGACTGATACGGCGGCGCCGGCTGCCGGAGGGGCCTCGGGGGCGGAGGAGCAACCCCAGGCATCCCAGGCGCCCCCCCGGGCGCAGGCCTATGTCGACCCATCGATCGCTGCTGAAGGTACGATCGCCGCACTCGAAGCCGAGATATCCGAGCTCAAAGACAAGTTCGTGCGCGCGCATGCCGAAATGGACAACCTGCGCAAGCGAACCGAGCGCGAGAAGGCCGATACCAGCAAATACGCTATCTCGAAGTTTGCCGGTGACATGCTGGCAGTGGCGGACAATCTACAGCGCGCACTGGCGGCCGTAACCGTGCCGGAAGAAGAGCGCGATCCTCAGATGAAAGCGCTTCTTGAAGGTGTGGAGCTGACCGAAGCGGAACTGCAGAAAGCGCTTGAACGTCATGGCGTGCGACAGATTGCGTCACTCAACGCGCCGTTCGACCCCAACTTCCATCAGGCCGTGATGGAGGAAGAAAACAAAGACGTTGCCGCCGGCACTGTGCTGCGTGTCTTTCAGGAAGGCTACCAGATTGGTGACCGCGTGTTACGGCCGAGCATGGTCGTCGTCGCGCGTGGCGGCTCCAAGCCGGTCAAGGCGGCGCCGGAGGACGAGGGCGCGCAACCGGCGGCCGCCAATGACGACCATCCGGCGGAAACCGGTGCAGATGCCCCGGGCGGCGCAGGCGAGAAGCGCGGCGACTTCTAGCGGCAAGCGCTGCTGCCGCACGCTCGGGCGATCGTCAGTCTGTTGCGGGAAGCGGTGGCGGCGTTACACGCCGCAGTGTGAGGTTGTAGCGGCCCGGAATTGGCAGGAGATCTCCCGTGCCCGGCAGGATGCGGTCGATGCCATGATGCAAAAGGCGGGCATCTCCGCCCATCACCACAACATCGCCGGACGCCAGCTTGATGCGGCAGGTCGGATCGCGCCGCTTCTGTCCCCCGATCCGGAACCAAGCGTCGTCGCCAAGCGATACCGAGAGAACGGGTTCTTGAAACGTCTCTTCATCCCGGTCGACGTGCAGGCCGAGCTTGGCGCCCGGGCCATACCAATTGATAAGACATGCCTCCGGCTCCACAACCGATCCGGTAAATCTCTTCCAGATTTCGAGGATCTCCGGTGGCATCGGCGGCCACGGCTTTCCCGTCGCGGGATGCGTCGTTTGATAGCGGTAGCCGTGCTCGCGACAGGTGACCCAGCCGAGTGTACCGCAATTCGTCATCTCGACGGATAACGGCCGACCGGTTCGGGGCATGGCGGGATGGTAGAGAGGCGCTTCGGCGATCACCCGATCGATGACCTCGACGAGAGCTAACTGCTCAGTGCGGGAAATCGCCCCGGCAAAATGGGTACAACCAGCAGGGAGTGCGGCTTTTGACATCAGTTTCTCCCAAACTCTTTTGGAAGCGGAGTGGCAACGTGTATATCGTCGGCGCGACGGAAAGAATTGGCTGTCGGGGGCGGCGCGCCAAACCCGCCCACCTCCGACCGGCGGCAAAAAACGTCTTGAAAGCTCGACCGGCAGACGTTGCAGGCCAAAAAAGCTGCTCCTATATAGCCTCTAGTCATCGACCCTAACTCCTGGGAGCCGATGCTGGTGCGATGATGAGCGCCAGCGCTGCCGGAGGCTTCATCCGAAAGATCCGGTCGGTTCGCCGATATAAGAGAGGAATTGAAACAATGTCGAAAGTTATCGGTATCGACCTTGGCACGACAAACTCGTGTGTCGCCGTAATGGAAGGCGGCCAGCCCAAGGTCATCGAGAACGCTGAGGGCATGCGCACGACGCCTTCCATCGTTGCGTTTACGGACGATGGTAACGAAAAGATCGTTGGTGTTGCCGCCAAACGCCAAGGTGTCACCAATCCTGAGAACACGTTTTTCGCGATCAAGCGCCTGATCGGCCGTCGCTTTGAAGACCCGATGGTCGACAAGGACAAGGGCCTGGTGCCTTACAAGATCGTCAAAGCCGACAACGGCGACGCCTGGGTCGAAGCCCACGGCAAGAAATTTTCGCCATCGCAGGTCTCTGCCGACATCCTCATAAAGATGAAGGAAACGGCGGAAGCGCACCTTGGCGACTCAGTTACGCAGGCCGTGATTACGGTGCCAGCGTACTTTAATGACGCTCAGCGCCAGGCAACGAAAGACGCCGGCAAGATCGCCGGTCTTGAAGTGTTGCGCATTATCAATGAGCCGACGGCTGCCGCACTTGCCTACGGCCTCGACAAAAAGGACGCCGCCAAGACAATCGCGGTCTATGACCTCGGCGGTGGTACCTTCGATATCTCGATCCTCGAGATTGGCGATGGCGTGTTCGAAGTGAAGTCGACGAACGGCGATACTTTCCTCGGTGGTGAAGATTTCGACATGAAGCTCGTCGAATACCTCGCCGATGAGTTCAAGAAAGAAAACGGGATCGACCTCCGGAACGACAAGCTTGCGCTGCAACGCCTCAAGGAAGAGGCGGAGAAGGCCAAGAAAGAGCTTTCGTCCTCGTCGCAGACCGAAATAAACCTGCCGTTCATCACGGCTGACGCTTCGGGGCCGAAGCACCTCACGATGAAGCTGACGCGCGCCAAGCTCGAAAGTCTCGTCGGCGACCTCATCAAGCGCACGATCAAACCGTGCCAAGACGCTCTCAAGGATGCCGGGCTCAAGGCCAACGAAATCGACGAAGTCGTGCTTGTCGGCGGTATGACGCGCATGCCGAAGGTGCAGGAGACGGTGCAGAACTTCTTCGGCAAGGAGCCGCACAAGGGCGTTAACCCGGACGAGGTGGTTGCAATCGGCGCTGCGATCCAGGCCGGCGTGCTGCAGGGTGACGTCAAGGATGTGTTGTTGCTTGACGTGACGCCGCTGTCGCTCGGCATCGAGACGCTGGGCGGTGTGTTCACGCGTTTGATCGAGCGGAATACGACGATCCCGACCAAGAAGAGCCAAGTGTTCTCGACAGCGGAAGATGGCCAGAACGCCGTCACCATCAAGGTGTTCCAGGGTGAGCGCGAAATGGCGGGCGACAACAAGCATCTCGGTACTTTCGACCTGGTCGGAATTGCGCCGGCGCCCCGCGGTGTGCCGCAAATCGAGGTGACTTTCGACATTGACGCAAATGGTATCGTTAATGTGTCCGCCAAGGACAAGGCGACGAACAAGGAGCAGTCGATCCGCATTCAGGCATCGGGCGGTCTAAACGACGACGATATCGAGCGGATGGTCAAGGAAGCTGAAGAGCACGCCGACGAGGACAAGAAGCGGCGCGAGAAAGTCGAAGCGCGCAACCAGCTCGAAGCGCTGATCAACTCGACTGAAACGTCACTCAAGGACAACGGCGAAAAGCTTGATGAGTCCGCTAAGACCGAAGTCGAAACAGCGATTGCGGCGGCGAAAGAGAAGCTCGAGTCCGATGACGTGGAGGAGCTGAACACGGCTGCGCAGACGCTGGCTCAGGCTGCCATGAAAATCGGTGAGGCAATGTATGCCTCGCAGGAAGAAGCCGAAGCGCATGCGGATGCGGCTGCTGATGCAGCATCCGAATCGAAGGACGAAAACGTCGTCGATGCCGACTGCGAAGAAGTCAAAGACGACGACGATAAGAAGTCGGCCTGAGGACTGCCGCCTTTCGGTATAACCGAAGCGGAAATCGTACTTGTGGACAGGTCCGGCTTGCCGGGCCTGTCTCTCGCTATTATGTGAGTAGGCGCTTCCGGCCGACGGAAGCAGAAGTAATTCAAGGCATGCTAAGTCGGCCCCGTGCAATTTCGGGGTCGCGTCATGCGACCAGTGGGGAGGGGATGCCGTTCGCGTCCGTCGCGCACGGTGTGATGACCATGCCCTTCCGCCGACCCAGGACGGGCAAAGCCTATGGCCAAACGCGACTATTATGAGACCCTCGGCCTGGCGCGCGGCGCCAGCGAACAGGAGGTCAAGTCAGCGTTTCGGCGGCTCGCGAAGAAGCACCATCCCGATCACAACCGGGATGATGCCGACTCGGAGGTCCGCTTCAAAGAAATCAACGAAGCCTACGAAGTGCTGAAAGATCCGCAAAAGCGCGCGGCCTACGAACAGTTCGGCCACGCTGCGTTCGAGGGCGGCGGCGGAGGGCCCGGCGGGTTCGGGCCTGAGTTCGCCTCGTCCATGGAAGATATCTTCGAGAACTTCTTTGGCGATTTTATGGGCGGCCGGCCCGGCGGCCAACGCGGGCGGCCCGGCCACGAGCGCGGCTCGGACCTGCGCTACAACATGGAAATCTCGCTGAAGGACGCCTATCACGGCAAGACAGCCGAGATTGTCGTGCCGACCAGCGTTGCCTGTGACACCTGCGCCGGCACGGGCGCGAAACCCGGCACGGCGCCGTCTGCGTGTTCGATGTGCGGCGGCATGGGGCGGGTCCGCGCAAGCCAAGGCTTTTTCACCATCGAGCGCACCTGCCACGTCTGCCATGGCCGCGGCGAAGTGATCGACGATCCGTGCGGCGACTGCAATGGGCTTGGGCGGGTCAGCCGCGACCGGACGTTGTCGGTGAACATTCCGGCCGGCGTCGAAGATGGTACGCGCATCCGGCTTGCCGGTGAAGGCGAAGCAGGTCTCCGCTCAGGGCCGGCCGGCGACCTCTACATATTTCTTTCGATCGAGCCTGACACTTTTTTCCAGCGCGACGGCTCAGACGTGTTCTGCCGGGTGCCGATCTCGATGGTAAATGCCGCGCTCGGCGGGCAGATCGATGTGCCGACGCTCGAAGACACCGTGACGCGCGTCAAGATCCCGCCCGGCACGGAGAGCGGCAAGCAATTTCGCCTCAAGGGCAAAGGTATGCCGGTTCTCCGCACCAAGATGCTGGGCGACATGTACATCCAGGTGGATGTCGAGACACCGAAGAACCTCACGAAACGCCAGCGCGAACTTCTGGACGAGTTCGAAAAAGAGAGCAAAAGTGAAACGTCTCCGGAAAGCGCCGGCTTCTTCGCGAGAGTGAAGGATTTTTTCGAAGGGAGTTAGCGCGTGGCCGCCGTGGCTAACGTGCCACACCGAGTCGGTACAACTTTGCAGCCTTCAAC
>CAZWCL010000112.1:0-8996 GCA_964632265.1 uncultured Hyphomicrobiaceae bacterium
CCAATTTCGTCTCGCATCGCGACCTCACTGAGTTCTTCAACAGCCTGCTAGATCATTTCCGGTTTAGTTGCAGATCGTTCGTAACCGGGGCCGTCGCGGGCTAAACCGGAAAAAATGATCTACTCCAATAGTGTAGAGCGGGGTTCGGACCCGCTCGAGCTTGGCGATCGACGTAATCCTAAACATTATTCGCGGCAATTTCGCGACCGATTGCAACACTCTAACTGCGAGCGATAGTGCTGCCAAGCCGTCTTGATCAGGCGCTCGGCCTCGGGTTCAGAGCAATCAGAGCGTCAGCAAGGTCCTGGTCCTCGATATTGAGTGCCGCGCGGGCTGATCTGATCTCGTGGGCTTTGGCCAGAACGTCGGCGTGCGTCAAACCGGGCGGCGGCTCGAATTTGTAGCAGGCGAGTTCGAAGAGCTGGCCAAGCGGATCGCGGAAGTAGAGAGAATACATAAAGCCGCGGTCAACCTCGCCGGAATTGGCGAAACCAGCGTCTTGGAGGCGCTTGGCTGCCTGTGTGTACATGGCACGGGACACGTTGAAGGCGAGATGGTGCAGATTGCCAGGCTCGTTGGGGTTCGCGGTTTTGTCTCTTGGCCAATCCTCGCGGGTAAAGACAGTGATCAGACGGCCATCGCCCGGGTCGAAATACAGGTGGTTTTGCTGGTCGTCGTCAAGATTGGGCTGTTCGAAGACGAATGGCATCCCGAGGATACCCTGCCAGAAGTCGATGGACGTCTGACGGTCTGAGCCGACGAACGTAATGTGGTGGACACCCTGCGTGACGACAGGATTGGTGCTCTTGGCGGGAACGGACATTTGTCGGGTCCTTTCGATCTGCTTCATTGCTATCAGAGCAAACGTCCGGCAACCGCACCGAGTTTCGCGACCAAAGCTGGATCGCGCGCCTCGGGGGCTGTGATGAAAGCGACTTCCAGCGCCTTGTCAGAACCGATCGGGCAGGGCTGATGGGTGCGCGGGAAACGCTTGATCAGTTCGCCTGCCAGGTATTGCGCATTGGCCGTGTTTGTTTTCATGACTTTGAGGACAGAGGCGACATCTACGTGCTCGTGATCGTCATGCCAACAATCGTAGTCAGTAACCATGGCGACGGTCGCATAGCAAAGCTCGGCTTCACGGGCCAATTTTGCCTCGGGCATGTTGGTCATGCCGATGATGTCGCAATTCCATGACTTGTAGAGAAGGCTCTCGGCGCGGGTGGAAAACTGCGGCCCCTCCATCGCCAAATAAGTACCGCCACGGACATAATCGATACCTGCCGCCTTGGTCGCAGCCTCGACTTCGTCGACCAGAGCGGGGCTGACAGGATCGGCAACCGAGACATGGGCGACGAAACCCTCGCCGAAAAAACTCTTGTCGCGGGCGAACGTCCGGTCGATGAACTGGTCGACGAGGACAAACTTTCCCGGTGGCAACTCTTCGCGGAAGGAACCACAAGCTGAAATCGATACGAGATCCGTGACGCCCGCGCGCTTGAGGCAATCGATATTGGCGCGGTAATTTATGTCGGTTGGCGACAGGCGGTGGCCGCGGCCATGACGCGGCAGAAAGCGAACCTCGAGGCCGTCGGCTTCAGCGAAGAGAATGTCATCGGAGGCTCGGCCCCATGGGCTCTCGATCGTATGCCATTGTGGATTGACAAGGCCGGGCAGATCGTAGAGGCCGCTTCCGCCGATAAAGCCCAGGACTGACTTGGTCATCGCCTCTGCTCCCAAGGATGACATCGTTGCTTAACGAAAAAAGGCCCCGGTGCCGAGGCCTTTCTCTTGTAACTCGCTTTTCCGTCGTGTGTCAGTGCTTGACGCCAGACCAGATCCGCCGCTTCGAAATATAGAGCAGCACCGTGGTGATCAACAGGAAGAAGATCACCAGCCAGCCTGTGCTCTTGCGCTGATTGTGAGCGGGATCAGCCGTCCACGACAAGAACGCGGACACGTCGCGGGCGTAGTTTTCGACGGTTTCCGGTGTGCCGTCCTGGTAAATGCCAAGATCCGGGTACAGCGCGTTTGCCATGGCAATGAGATGGCCTGGAAACGCGGCGTTATAGTAAAGGCCGGGTGGCACCTCGACGCCTTCGGGCGGCTCTTCAGGGTAGCCCGTCAGGAGCGCATAGATGTAGTCCGCGCCGCCTTCCTGGTACCCCGTCGCGATATCGACCGCCATATAAAACGGATGCTCGTACCAAGTGCCGCTGTATGAGATACCGCGCGCCTTGGCGATCAGAGACAGGTCGGGTGGCAATGCCCCGCCCTGAGCCGCCCGTGCAGCCTTGTCATTGGCATAGAGCGGCGGAAATTTGTCAGCCAGACGCGCCGGACGCGCCTCGACTTCACCTTCATCGTTTGGTTCCCCCGGAACCTCGTAGGTCGCCGCGAGAGCCTTGACCTGTTCTTCGTTGAACTCGGGGCCGCCGGGCTCGGCGAGATTCCGAAACGCGATACGCTTTAGCGAGTGGCATGCGGCGCATACTTCTTTGTAGACGCCAAAGCCTCGTTGCAGTTGCTGGCTGTCATATGTGCCGAAGATACCGGAGAACGACCAGTTCTGCCGTTCTATCTTCACTGCTTCGCCAGCAGCAAAAGCGGGAGCTGCCGCAAACACGGCAAGAGATGCTGCAAGCGCTACGGCGCCAATCGATCGTCGTGATTTCATCTGTCTTCTCCGATCCGGCCCTTAGCGTTTCTCAGGTTCGGCAGACGCCGCTTCGGGCGTACCTCCGCCACCGGGTAAGTGGGATGCATGGTCCTTGTGGAGTACCGCTTCACTGATGGAACCCGGCATTCGCGACGGCGTCTCGAATAGAGACACGAATGGCATGACCAGCAGGAAGAATGCGAAGTAGAGGATCGTGAAGACGCGTGCCCAGAAGACATACACCCCTTCGGCCGGCAATGACCCGAGATATCCAAGTGCAATACAGGAGATGACGAACAGCCAGAAGAACCATTTATAGACGGGGCGGTATCGTGCCGAACGTATCTTGGAGGTGTCGAGCCACGGCACAAAGAAAAGCACCGCGATAGCGCCGAACATCAAGAGCACACCACCAAGCTTGGAGGGCACCGCGCGCAGGATGGCGTAGAACGGCAGGAAGTACCATTCCGGGACGATGTGCGCCGGCGTTACCAGCGGGTCGGCCGGGATGTAGTTGTCAGCGTGACCGAGATAGTCCGGTGCGAAGAATAGAAACCACGAGAAGAGGATGAGGAACACGCTCAGCGCGAAGACATCTTTTGAAATCGCGTAAGGGCTCATAGGTACGGTGTCGGATTTCGTCTTGACGTTAAGGCCGGTCGGGTTGTTCTGGCCGGCTACGTGGAGGGCCCAAATGTGGAGCACAACCAGGCCCGCAATGACGAATGGCAGCAGATAGTGCAACGAGAAGAAGCGGTTGAGGGTAGCCGCGCCGACCGAATAGCCGCCCCAGAGCCATGTGACGATCGCGGTGCCGAGTCCTGGGATCAACTCATCGAGCGAGCCGAACAGATTGGTGATCACGGTGACGCCCCAGAAGCTCATCTGACCCCAGGGAAGGGTGTAGCCCAGGAAGCCGGTTGCCATCATGACGAGGAAGATGAGAACGCCAAGAATCCACAGGACCTCGCGCGGCTCCTTGTAAGAGCCGTAATAGAGGCCACGGAAAATGTGGATGTAAACAGCGATGAAGAACATCGAAGCGCCGACGGCGTGCATCGGCTGGATAAGCCAGCCGTAGTTTACGTCGCGGCGAATGTGCTGGACCGAGTCGAAAGCCATCGACGCGGCGGGCACATAGTGCATGGCGAGGACGATGCCCGAAATGATCTGGACGCCAAGGCAGAACATCAAGATGCCACCGAACGTCCACATGTAGTTGAGGTTACGGGGCGTCGGAAAATCCACGAATTGGCCGTGCATCATGCGCGCGATGGGCAGACGTTCGTCCATCCACTTGGAGATGCGGCCGCTTGGCTCATATGTATCTTCGTGAGAACTCATCGCGCGTCAGGCTCCCTTGCAATCTTTTTTTGCTGCCACGCCCGCCTGTGGGGCGCCGACCGCCGGCTTCAGCCGATCCTAATCTGCGAATCCGACAAGAACTCATACGGTGGGACTTCGAGGTTGCGCGGGGCGGGGCCCAACCGAATGCGTCCCGACGTGTCGTAATGCGATCCATGGCACGGACAGAACCAGCCGTTGTAGTCGCCCTTAATGTCGCCGACGGACTGCCCCTTCGGAATACAGCCAAGGTGCGTACAGATGCCAACCATGACAAGCCATTGGGCTTTGTCGTCTTTGGTACGGGCCGTATCTGTCTGTGGATCAGGCAGTTCGCTGACATCGACGGAGCGGGCGAGTTCGATTTCGCGCTCGGTACGGTTGCGGATAAAAACGGGCTTGCCGCGCCACATCACAGTGATGGCCTGTCCTGTTTCCACGGGCGAAAGATCCACCTCCAGGGTCGCGAGGGCGAGAGCGCCAGCGTCCGGGTTCATCTGGTGAACAAACGGCCACAAAGCCATCGCGCCGCCAACCGCGAGGAACGCCGGTCCTGCCAGCGTCAGGAAATCGCGCCGTGTCGGCTCTTCCGTATCAGAAGCCAAAAGCCCCTCCTATATAACCGGCGATCGCATACATCCCGAGACAAAAGGACGATCCGATGAAGTTCTTCTGTTGGCGTGTACGTTGGCTCACTGACAATACCGCTCGCGCCGCGTAACGACGCGCCACAAAAGTATGGTCAGGACACTCCCAACGGACCCGAACACCCGCGGGGAGGCACACGCAGCGTTCTTTTTGCATTGTTTTCAGAAGCTCTCAACGCGACAAAAGCGTTTGCCAGCAGGCATATTGGCGCACAATTAACCGGCGGCTGCGCTCGACGGCTGCCCGGCCGATAACGGAGGAGACGTCAAATCGTTCGCATCGCCCTCTACCAACCTGATATTCCGCAGAATACCGGGACGCTGCTGCGGTTGGCGGCCTGTCTCGGCGTCCCGCTCGACATTATCCAGCCGGCTGGCTTCGATGCGTCCGACCGCGCCCTCAGACGGGCAGCTATGGATTATGCGGCTCTGGCGGAGTTCGTCCGACATGACGACTGGTCGGCATTTGCTACAGCCCACGGGCAAGAACGCCCCCGCCGCCGCCTCGTCGCGCTCACCACGCAAGGCGACACTCTATATTCGAACTACAGGTTCACCCTGGACGATACGATTTTGCTCGGCCGGGAGACCGCAGGGCTTCCCGAGACGGTTCATGCAGCATGCGACGCGCGCGTTCGCATCCCCATGGTTGCCGGGGCCCGCTCTATCAATGTCGCAGTGGCCGGAGCCATGGTCCTCGGCGAGGCTTTACGCCAAACCGATGCGTTCCCGGGGAAATGACCGCCGATACGGGATGCACTGGGCGATCGGTTCGGCCGGTGAGGCCGTCGGTGTCGGGAGGGCTTCAGGCCGGCTTCAGGCCGCGTCGACGTCGTCGTGGGCGAGAAAGCCGCCGGACTGACGGGCCCACAGGCTGGCGTAGAGACCGCCAGTTTCGAGGAGTTTTTGGTGCGTGCCCTGCTCGATTATTTTGCCGTTGTCCATGATCACCAGGCGATCCATTTCGGCGATCGTGGACAGGCGATGGGCGATCGCGATCACGGTTTTGCCTGACATCAGGTTGTAGAGCTGTTCCTGGATGGCAGCCTCGACCTCGGAATCAAGCGCGCTCGTCGCTTCGTCCAGAATGAGGATCGGCGCGTTCTTGAGCAGGACACGGGCGATGGCGATGCGCTGGCGTTGCCCTCCGGAAAGCTTGACGCCGCGCTCGCCGACATGGGCGTCATAGCCAGAACGCCCACGGGCGTCTTCGAGTTCGGCGATGAATTCCTGCGCCTGCGCTTTCTGCGCCGCCGCTATCGCGGCGGCCTCGCCAGCGTCGGGGCGACCATAAAGTATATTGTCACGGACAGAGCGATGCAGGAGGGAGGTATCCTGTGTGACCATCGCGATATGCTCGCGCAGGCTCTCTTGGCGCACGCCGGCGATGTCCTGGCCATCAATCAGAATACGGCCGCTGTCGAGGTCGTGAAAGCGCAGGAGAAGATTAACGAGTGTCGACTTGCCAGCGCCGGAGCGGCCGACCAGTCCGACCTTTTCGCCCGGCGCGATCTCGAGAGACAGGTTCTCGATTACTGCGCCACGGCCCTCGACACCGACATTGGTGGCCGGTTGTCGCGCATAGTCGAACGTTATGTTGTCGAACACGATGGCGCCCTGGCCGACTTCAAGGGCGCCGGCGCCGGGCGGATCGACGACGGTCTGGTCGCGCGCGATCGTGTCGATGCCGTCGCGTACGACGCCGATGTTCTCGAAGAGGCGGGCAACCTCCCACATGATCCAGTGGGCCATGCCCTGCATGCGCAGCGAAATACCCAGCGCGACCGCGATAGCGCCGGTTGTGACGGCGCCGAAAGACCAGAGCCAGATCGAAAGGCCGGCAACGGCGAAGACCAATAGGCCGTTCAAGATATTGAGGGTCAGATTGAGGAGAGTGACCAGACGGAACTGCTCGTGAACGTTTTCCAGGAATGGACGCATGCCGTCGCGGGCGTAGGTATCTTCGCGATCGGCGTGGGCGAACATCTTGACGGTTGCGATATTGGTGTAGCTGTCGACGATGCGGCCGGTCGTCGTCGAGCGGTATTCGGCCTGTTGCATGGAGATGTCGCCGAGCTTCGGCACAAAGTACCAAAGCGCCCAGATGTAGGCGGCGATCCATAAAATCAGCGGAGCCGTGAGACGGAGGTCGTTCGCGGCGAACAGGATGATTGAGCCGAGGAGGTAGACGACGACATAATTGAGGACTTCGGCGAACTTCATGACGACATCGCGTACGCCGACGGCGCTCTGCATCACCTTGGTGGCGATGCGTCCTGCGAAGTCGTTCTGAAAGAAGCCGACGGATTGACGTAGCAGGTAACGGTGCGCCTGCCAGCGATTGCGCATGGCGAAGTTGCCCATCAAGACTTGATTAACAACGAGGTCCATGGCGAGGGCGGACACCGGCAGTATGACCAGGGCAATCAGCGCCATAACAATAACGCTTGCGCCGTGCGTCTCCCAGATCGAGGCGGGGTCCGATGCGTTCAGCCAGTCAACAAGCGTGCCGACGTAGGAAAAGAGAAGGACTTCGAGAGCCGCGACCAAGGCGCCGGTGAGCGCGCAAGCGGCGATCATCCAGCGGAACGGCCACGAATAGGATTTCACGAAACCCCAAAAGTCGGACGGCGGCTTTTCCGGCAACCCGTCGGGAAACGCGTCAATCCGCGCCTCGAACCAGCGAAATACCGGCTTTAATGTCATTAGACTGGAAAACACGGTAGCCTCCGGCGCGTTCGATGGCGAATTGCGACCGGCCCTGGGGGGCTGCCCAAACAGCTTCGCGTGGACACATCACATGAACGTGGCAGAACAATATCCTCGCACATAGCCAACCCATCATTCGCGAGCAACACCGCATGGATGAGCAGTACCGTCAACGCGCAAAGTCGTGGTTTGAAACGCTTCGAGACCAAATTTGTGCCGAGTTCGAAAAGCTGGAACGGGAGCTACCGGACGACGTAGCATTTTCCGATGAGGAGCCGGGGCAGTTCGTGAGAACTCCATGGCCGCGCACGGACCGCACAACCGGGGAACCTGGTGGCGGCGGGGTGATGAGCGTGATGCACGGACGTGTCTTCGAAAAGGTCGGTGTTCACACGTCGACCGTCTTCGGTGAATTCGCTCCGGAGTTTGCCAAGACCATTCCAGGCGCAGACCAGGATCCGCGATTTTGGGCGTCAGGTATTTCGCTGATCGCGCATATGCAGAACCCGCACGTACCGGCGGTCCACATGAATACACGAATGGTGGCGACGACGCAGTGGTGGTTTGGCGGGGGGGCCGATCTTACACCCGTTCTCGACAGGCGGCGCACGCAGGATGATAGCGATACGATCGACTTTCATGCTGCTATGAGGGCTGCGTGCGAGGGGCATGCGATCGCGGATTACGACCATTACAAAAGCTGGTGCGATGAATACTTCTATCTGCCGCACCGAGGCGAAGCGCGTGGGATTGGCGGCATATTTTACGACCATCTGCGGCCGGCTGACACGGACGGTGGATGGGAAGCGGCATTCGCATTTACGCAGGATATCGGGCGCAACTTCCGCGATGTCTATCCCGCACTCGTGCGGCGCAATTGGACAACGCCGTGGGGCGACGACGAACGGCACGAGCAACTAGTTCGGCGTGGACGGTACGTCGAGTTCAACCTGCTCTACGACCGGGGGACGATGTTCGGCCTCAAGACCGGTGGCAACGTCGAGAGCATTTTGTCCAGCATGCCGCCCGAGGTCCGCTGGCCTTGATGGAGCCGGCCGCATCATCGAAGTGTTGGCGCGGCGAACCCAGAACCGACACGGGCGGTGGCCGGGAACTTTAAAACGTGTTCAGCGTTTGTTGATCACGGTATGAGTTCAAGCCAGATGAACATCGATCAGAATGCTCCAAGCCATCATTCGGCGAGAACGCCTTACGCCTTCCGACGGCGTTCATGGTGGGCGGTGTTGCGGCGCGTTGCGCGACAATATGGTGAAGACCGCGTGGCGCTGACGGCGGCCGGTGCGGCGTTCTTCTCATTGCTTTCGCTCGTACCCTCGCTCGCTGCGCTCGTCGCGATCTATGGGCTTGTCTTCGACCGCGACGATGTCGCCGATCAAATGACGGCGATCGGCGCCTATCTGCCGAGCGAAGTGCAGACGATCGTGAGCGAACAATTGACCCGGCTGACGTCGGAGCCGTCCGGGGCGCTTGGCTTTGCGTTCGGGGTCACGCTTGCGATGTCGCTTTGGAGCGCCAGCGGTGCTACCAAGGCCCTGATGCAGGGCTTGAATATTGTCTACGGAGAAGACGAGAAACGCTCGTTCGTCAAGAAGGCCGCGGTGGCGCTTGCGATAACG
>CAZWCL010000113.1:0-8948 GCA_964632265.1 uncultured Hyphomicrobiaceae bacterium
CGCCGCCGGAAATGATCACGAAGGCGCGTCGGTCGGTGAGATAGAGGTAGCCGTCTTCATCGAGGTAGCCGACGTCACCGAGCGTGCTCCAGCCGTGCCTGTTACGGGAGGCGGCGGTTTTTGCCGGGTCGTTGTGGTATTCAAACGATGGGCCATCGGAAAAGAAGACCGTCCCCTCGGTACCGACGGGGACTTCGTTGTCGTCTTCATCACAGATGCGAACACGCCCGATCGCCGCGCGCCCCACAGAGCCCGGATGAGCCAGCCATTCCGCGGTGTCGAGTTGGGTGACGCCGTTGCCTTCCGAGCCGCCATAGTATTCGTGGATGATCGGTCCCCACCAGTCGATCATCGCCTGCTTGACGGGAACGGGACAGGGGCTTGCAGCGTGAACCGCGCAACGATGGCTCGTCAGGTCGTAGCGAGCACGCGTCACGTCAGGTAGCCGGAGCATGCGGATAAAGTGCGTTGGCACCCATTGCGAATGGGTGACGCGGTATTTTTCGATCAGGGCCAGCGCATGTTCGGCATCGAACTTTTCCATGACGATCGTCGTGCCGCCGGCACGCAGGGTGCGCAGGTTATAGGCGAGCGGGGCCGCGTGATAGAGGGGGGCCGGCGAAAGATAGACCATGTCCTCGCCGAAACCATAGAGGCTGATGACGCTTCGATGGCCGAGATGGGGCACGCCGAAGGGGACATCGGGCAATGGCTTTCGCACGCCCTTGGGGCGGCCCGTAGTGCCCGACGAATAAAGCATCTCGATGCCCTCGGACTGGTCGGCGACCGGAGTGGCGGGTTGAACTGAAAGGGCGGCCATGAGGTCGGCAAAACCGGCGGTGCCGTCGTGGTCGATCATGAAGCGGCGCGTCGGCGCGGGGCCGGCCTCAAGACCAGCCGCGACAGTGGCCTTGAGGCGCGAGGTTATCAGCAGCGACGCGCCGCTGTCCGCCAGGATATAGTCGACCTCGTTGGTGGTGAGGTGGGTTGCGATCGCCGAGACGCGCAAACCTGCACGCAGCCCACCCCAGGCAAGCGCGGTATAGAAGAGGTTGTTCTCCATGAAGAGGGAGACCACGTCGCCGCGGGCCAATCCGAGTGAGCGGAAGAGGTGTGCCGCCTGATTGGAAAGCGCTTCGAATTCGGCGAATGTCAGTCGTTCGCCGCTCGATGCCATGATGACGGCGGGACGAGCGGGCGACTTCTCGGCGTAAAGGCCAGGGTGCATCGGGCGCAGTTCGTCGGTGCTCATGATGGCTCCCTGGCTGAAAGGCGTGTCACGGATACGGGCTCACATCGCTTTGCCGGCGGTCCAGCCACCGTCGACCATGAGAGTTGTGCCGGTGATGAAGCTTGCCTCGTCGGAGGCGAGGAACATGATCGCCCGCGAAACTTCGCCGGCCTCGCCCCAGCGGTGCATCGCGTGTATGCCACGAATGGACTCAGCCGTGGTTTCATCTTGGAAATAGCGCTCAGTGAGGGCGGTTCGCGTGACACCTGGGCCGACGGCGTTGACGCGTAACTTGCGGGTGGCGAACTCGAGGCCGAGTTCCTTCGTGAGGCCGACGACGGCGTGCTTCGAGGCGACATAGGCGGGCCGGTTGGGGGCGGCGGTAACACCGAGGGTGGAAGCAAGATTGACGATAGCGCCGGCGCGGTCGGCGGCGATGGCCTGACGGATGAAGGCCTGGGCTGCGAGAAACACGCCGGTGATGTTGACGTCGATGACGCGCGACCACTCTTCGTGGCTGATCTCGGTCACGGGGGAGATCTCGCGGATACCGGCGCTATTGATGAGTACATCGAGGCCGCCGAGGCGTGTTTCGGCGGTCTTGAAGACTGTCGTGACGGCGGCGGGGTCGGTGGTGTCGAGTTGAAGGGCCGTTGCCTGGCCGCCCGCCTCGGAGATTTCGGCGGCGGTTTTTTCAGCGGTGGCGAGGTCGATGTCGGTGACAGCGACCGCCGCGCCTTCGGCGGCGAGATCAATGGCGCACTGGCGGCCGATGCCGCTGCCCCCGCCGGTGACGATGGCGGCCTTGCTTTCAAAACGCATCAGGGTCTTCCTCCAGGTCTTTAGGTTTCGGTGTGATCTGCGATGATGTCTCGCCACGCGCTTGCTTCTTCCGGTGATTTGATGCGCGCGGGCATGCCGGCCATGGCTGTGACGGGCACGAGGACGCGACTGACGCCGAGCGCGGCAAGGGCGGGAAGATCGGCGGGATCGTCGGGCATGGCGACGGTGAACTCAATCGCGGCCGGGTCGCGGCCGTGTGCCTCGGCGGTCCGGCGGGCGATGTCGAAGAACTCGGTCGGAGCGCCGCGGGCGGGGAAATAACCATCGCCAAGGCGGCCGGCGCGGCGGGCGGCAAACCGCGAGTCGCCACCGACGATGATCGGCACGGCCCGGTTGACGGGGCGCGGGCGGCAGTAGATCTCGTTAAATGAGACGTATTCACCCTCGAAGGTCGCTAGATCGGCGGACCAGAGTTCGCGCATGGCGGCGATGTATTCGTCGGTGCGGGCTCCGCGCTGGTCGAACGGTACACCGATGGCGTCGAACTCCTCCTTGAGCCAGCCGACACCGATGCCGAGGATAACGCGGCCGCCGCTCATGTGGTCGAGGGTCGCGACCTGCTTGGCCATGACGACAGGGTTGTGCTGAGGGACGATGGTGATGCCGGTCGCGAAGTTGATGTGGGTGGTGGCGCCGGCGACGTGGCTCATCCAGATCAGCGGATCGGGCATGTCGATGGCGCTGTTGCCGCCGGCCATCTTGCCGTCAGCGGAATAAGGGTAGGCTGACTCGTACTTGGCGGGGACGATGGTGTGCTCGACGGTCCACAGGGACTCGAAGCCTGCTTCCTCGGCAGCCTGAGCGAGTTCGACAGCGGCAGGGCCGGCGACATAGCGGCCTGTGTTGCAGTAGCGCAATCCGAATTTCATGGGTGCGGACCTTTCTCGTTCGCCGGGACGTCAGGAAACTTTCTCGATCGCCAAGTAGCAATGGATGTAATCCATCGCGTGGCCTTCGGGGTTGGCGGCGACGCAATCTTCGTAGCGCTGATAAAAGAGATCGATGAGGGTGGCGCGCTCTTCGGTGGAGCGGGAAGGATCAAGGGCGGTCGCGAAGACGGTCTCGCTCCAGGACCTAAGGGTCGGAATGTAGGATACGGCGAACTCGCGGGCGCTCATGGCGCCGTCCGATGCGAGGAAGGCTGCGCGATAGGGACATTCGACAAGGCCGGTATGGGCCGAGATCAGGCGCAGGCCGGCCTGATGCACCGGTGACGCTTCATCGATGAGGGGCGCCGCGAATTCTTCTTTGGTGCGGTAGAACTGCGAGAAGGTCGCGTCGACGTACTCCTGTTCGCTAATCCTGCCTTCGGACGCGAGGCCCCGCCAAAGCGTATCGAAGGTGTCGAACATATCAACACCGCCAGTACCACCGAGATATCGGCCGTGCTCGTCCTTGCCGAAATTCATGAATACGAGGCGGCCGCCGGGCGCGAGTTCCTTGGCGCGGGCAAGCAGAATGTTCTCCCAGTCCTTTGCTGCGCGGTTCGCGAAGGCATCGAGTTCAGCCCCTCCGGCGCCGACCATGTGGACATGGTTGCTGATCTCGCACGGCTTCTCGGAGACATAGTGCATGGCGGTCGCTGAAAAGCCGAGGGAAAGAGAGGCGTCGGGAAGGAGCTGATGGTGGAAGCCAATGCCGCAGGCGTGCACGAAGACGCCGCTGAATTCGGTCAGGTAGGTGTTTTCGATATCACCATCGAGGCCCTGCATCGATTTGAAGAGCGTCGAGAAATCGTTGCTCGCCAGGTCGGTGTAGGTGACGACGATCTGGTTTTCAGGGAAACGGGCCCGGACGGCGGCGACCGTATCCCGGATGGCCTTCTTGGATGTGCCGCCGTCGGCGGCGCCGTAGTCGGCGATGTGGACTGGCTGGCCGGGGGCCGGTGCAGGAAGCGCGGCGACAGCGTCGATGAGCATGCCGGACGCATTGTCGATGACGTCCTTGGCGCCGCGGGTCGACTGACTGTAATAGCCGCCGCTTCGCATTGCGGTTGTGGCGGCCGTTCGCTGGTTCGCTGTCGTCATCTCACGCCTCCCATTTCAAGGAGCTTATGACGGCGGGCGCGGCGTTGTCGATTAAGGGCGCGATATATTGCAGACGAGAACTGAGGCAGGCAGAGTAAAACTCGATACCAGCCGAGAGGGCCACGCCATGAGCCAAACAGACCCTGCAACGCCCGCTGTCATTGATTGCCTGCAATATGCCAACTGGTCGGAAGAGGTTTTTCGTGAGATGCGCGCAGGCGGCGTTGATGCCGTCCACGCGACGATCGCGTATCACGAAAATTTTCGAGAAATGGTATCCAACATCGAGGCGTGGAACGGGTGGTTTCAAGCGTTTCCCGAGTTGATCGTCGCAGCACGGAGCGGAGACGACGTGCGCCGGGCGATGGCCACCGGGCGCACCGCGATTTTCTTTGGTACACAGAACCCGGCCCCAATCGAAGCCGATGTCGGCATGCTCGAGATCTGCCACGCGCTTGGTGTTCGCATCATGCAACTCACCTATAATCAGCAGGCGTTGACCGGTTCGGGATGGGCCGAGCCGCGCGATGGCGGCGTGACGGCGTTCGGGCGCGAAGTGATCGGCGAAATGAACCGGCTCGGCATGATGGTCGACCTCAGCCATGCCGGTGAGCGCACGACGCTCGAGGCGATCGAGGCCTCGAGCCGGCCGATTGCGGTAACGCATGCCAACCCGCGCTGGTGGCGTGACGAACTTCGCAACGTCTCCGACGATGTTATTGGCGAACTGGCGGCCAGCGGCGGCATGCTCGGTTTCTCGCTCTATCCGAACCATCTCAAAGGAGGTTCGGCGTGCACCCTCGATGCGTTCTGCGATATGGCGAAACGGGTTGCCGACAAGCATGGCGCCGGCATGTTGGGGATCGGCTCGGATCTTTGTCAGGGGCAGCCCGATACGGTTGTGCAATGGATGCGCGACGGCCGCTGGCGCAAACAACTGCCGCGCCGGTCCGACAGCGAAATGCCGGCGGGGGCGGCGTTTCCGGCGCCGACCGACTGGTTCGCGGGTAACAAAGATTTTCCGGGGATCGCTGTCGGGCTCAGCGAAGCCGGCTTCTCCAGCGAGGAGGTCGCCGGCATCATGGGCGGCAACTGGCTCAGGTTTTTCGACGAAACGTTCAAACCTGCGGAGACGGGTCAGTGAACGGGGCCGGAGCAGCGCCGCACGCTGCGCCGGCTGATGGTCTTGTGCTGCGGGCGCCTGACGTGGTTATGCGTCTCGCGCGGATGGGCGCGTCGTTTCCGACGCGGCTCAGCTTCATGCGCTCGCTGATACGGCGGCTCGCGTCGGAGCGGGTGGAGGTCGAACGCAGGGTCTGGGGGATCAACCCATCGGGCTTTGGGCGCGCGGTCTATACGCTGACGTTCGGTGGCTACACCTATAGTCTCGTTGCTTTCGCGCATGATCTACCCGATGAAAAACGTACCGACCGCGTGATCGCGGAAGCCTGGGACACGACCTACGTGCTCTATGATGGGGTTCCGGACGAGTACGAACTCGACCGGCTCGCAGCTAACGTGCCGAAACAGGAAGCTGGCCGGTTTACCGAACGTGAACTCGTGCTATCGCGGGCCAACAAATCAGTCCGCCTTTTTACGCAGGTGGCCGAGCACCTGGCGGCCGGACGTCAGCCGGACGCTGCTCTCGTGCGCGCGACCGGCTATCTGATGCGCACTACGGCAGTTTACGGCAACGGGAAATTCGGTATTGCCGACCGCGATGTTGTGGCCGGACGGCCGGGGCTGGAAGGGTCGTTCGCCGCCGAGATGCTGCTGATCTGGCTGGTCCGCGGGTTCACGCATGATCTTGTCGAACATATCGCAAAGTGCCGTGCGCCACAGACATACGTCCAGCTCGACCGGACGACGCGCCGACATCTCGGCATCGGCAATTCGACCGGCCTCGGCATGGCACCGTTCCTGGTTAGCCATCCATTGCTGCTCGATAGGTGGGTGCGCGCGAGAGAAACGGCGCTGGCGCGGGTCCGGGCGTTGCGCGAGCCGTTGCCCGGCACGGAGGCTGTCGCGGAAAGACTAATGCGACGGGCTGCGCGTCATCTCGGTGAATGGGTTGTGGAGGATGACAGGCAGATGGGGCGGATCGAGACGGTGCGCCGCGAATGGCGGGCGCTCTCGGGCGCGGCCGCCGGCGACTGGTGGGTGGCGCCGTTTCCGTGGGCGCGGCTGCTCGAGCTTGCCGACGATTGTTCGCTCGAGACGCAGGAGTTGGCGGTAGCGCTGGTGCTCGAGCCACACGGGCAAGTGGTGGATGATCTCGCCGACGACATGGTCGTTGCTGCACCGCCTCGTCTCGATGCGGGCATGGCTTGCTCAGAATTGATCCGCCTCATTGAGAATAATTTTGGGTATGCATTGGCGACGGACTTTTCTGCGGCGGAGGAGACGGCGCTGTTCTGGTACGTCTCGGAAGAGAAACTCGAGCCGCGGCTTGGCCGGCGCCATGAAGAGGCGGGGGCGGCATGCGAAATGCCGCTCGATGTGGCGCGGCGTGTGAAAGCGCTGCATGACGAACTGATGGGGCGAACGGACAATGCAACATTGGCGGCACTGCTGGTGGAATCCCCCGAGCATCGCGACGCGGCCCTCAGGGTGCAGACCGTTGCACAGTGTCCTTACGCTGAAATTCGCGACAACCTAATCGGGTCGACGTGCCTGCCGGTCGACATGCTGCGCTTCAAACTCGCATTTTTCGGGGCGGCGAAATTCGATCCGAAGTCCGACCGATGGACAAGGATCACACTCTATCAGGGAGCGCCTCTTTGGAACGAACTTGATGACGCTGCACGGGCGGATGACTGGTGGTTGCCGGTGTTCGGCAACGGTGAGGACGCGGGTCACGAGGGTGTTGTGGCATGACGCGATCGTTCAATGAGCTGGCGAGCCTCGTGAAGATGGCTGTCCTGGGCGCCGGTCTGCCGACCGGACACGCGATGGCGTTGAGCGAGGCGGCGGTATGGCTGGCCAAGCGCCGGTTTCCGGTATGCAGGACGCTCTTTGAGGGGCTCGGGGCGGGGCATGCAGGCGGCGCGATCCGCCGCGAGGGAGACGGTTTTGTCATCGCACCTGCGCGAGCGGTTCGCGATGGACTGGGCGCGATCGATCTGGTGCGCGGTGGATTTGGGGAGGTCGAACTCAGGGAACTGGATTCTGTGCCGCTCCTGGTGGCACTGGCGACAACCACGGTTTGCGACGATCGAGAGGCGATCAGCCTTACCGACGGGCGTAACACGCTGCAGGTAACAGCGCGTTCACCGGTCGAGATCGGCTGGGCTGAACGGTTTGGCCGCGATTGCCGGCTTTGGTCCGGGGACCGCCGAGGGCTCGGGGGGCTTCGGCAGGGCTCGGACCTGCCGGGGGCGGCGGCAGGGGCGGGCCAAGAGATGGCCACGCGATATGATGCGGCGGATTCAAATGATGGCGGATGGGATGATCTTGCGGGTTTGGCGCGGCGAATGCATGTGCCGGCAAGCGACGCATCACGGCAAGCGGGCGCCGGAGCGGGACTGACGGATAACGATTAGTGTGACTGCCCCGCGCGTTGGCGCGGAGCAGCTTCACAGACCGGCGGTCGGCCGGGTCGTCCCCCGAACATAAGATGCAGATTACTGCCGGGTCGTGTTCGATGGTGACTTGACGCACTTACCCGACGCATCGAGCTCGTAGCCCGGCTTCGGCGGGTTGCACGGCTTGGCTTCGTCGGCGGCGAAAGCTCCGCCGGAGAAACCAATCAAGATGGCCGTCACAGCCGTACCGAGGATTGCTTTTTTCATCTGTCTTTTCCTTCTCTCTCTTGTCACCCCGTCGTTGCGGGGCAGGAACAGAAAGACAGGAAAATAGGGCGACGCCGTGGCCGGTATCCAGTTTTATATATCTATTTCAATGGTTTAATGACTTTTCACCGATCACCTTGAGGGTTTTGGCGTGGCCCAGAGTTTGAGGGCGGCGGAGCTTGCGGCGCCGCCGATGATGCAGGGGAGACCGAGATAGGTCTGGCCGGTCGCAGCCGCCGCAACGCAACCGACGGAAAGCGCCATCTGGCCGGCCTGGCCCCACCACGCCCACCTGCGGCGCGAGGCCGGCCCTTTTGTCTTCAGCTCTTCGATTGCTTCGACCGCGGCCTTGCGTATGCGTCCGGTCTCGAAGGTCTCAGCGGCGCTGACGACTTCTCTCAGAGCGGCGGCGATGGACTTCGGCTGGCGGGCGATTTCGGCGCGTGCGAAATCGAGCAGGTTCTTGTCGCCGGCTGCGTGGCTCGCAAGCGTCCGTTTGGCCATGGAGCCGACGGTGAGGCGCTCGACGTTGTCTGTCTCGTCGGCCCACGCCAGGGCTGCGATAATGCGCAGGACGGGATGGTAGGTGCCGGTCGCGAAATAATAGCCCCACCAGGCGTCGAGAACTTGGGGGCCGGTGTCGAGCGGCAAATCAGCGAGGGTCTTCTGTTTGCCGTAAAGGAATTTGCGGATGAGGATCTGCCGGGCGGGCATGCGTTCGACGAAGCGGCCGAGGCGGTCCTTCCAGTCGGGCAGGCCGGAATAGGCGATCGCTTTGATGACGAGCACCTGGGCGGGAGGCGGCAGGGGGAACATGGCGGTCACGAGGCGGTCGGCATGGACCTGATTGTCGGCAAGGACGCCGGCGACAAAGCCAATGAACAGGCCGGCGCGGTCCTGTTCCTGGAGGAGGCCCTGGGCTGCCATGGCGCGCACGAGGTTGGGGACTTCGCCGGGCCGAGGGTCGTCGCGGTAGGTGCCGATCCAGCCGCGGATGTGGTTCGCGTCGCGGAACGGGGCCTTTGAACCGTCCTTCGCGGTGGCGGTGGCTGTGAG
>CAZWCL010000114.1:0-8936 GCA_964632265.1 uncultured Hyphomicrobiaceae bacterium
ATCGCAGCTTTCGAGCCTCCGCCAATCCACATCGGCAATTCCCGCTGCGTGGGCTTCGGCCACATCTGAGCGTCCTTGAGCGTAAAGAACGCCCCATCCGCCGTAACGCTCTCCTCTGTCCACAGTCGTCGGATGATGTCGAGGGCTTCATCAGTCATCCGCCCGCGGGTCTTGGGGTTGAGGCTGAGCGCCTCCCACTCGGGCGCCAATGGTGAGCCGATGCCGAAGCCTGGCAACAGACGCCCCCCCGACAGAAAATCGATCGTCGCGCACTGCTTGGCGCAAAGCACCGGATCGCGCATGGCCAGCGAGACCACATTCATGCCGAACCGGATGCGCCTTGTGCGTCCGGCAAGCGCGGCCATGACACTCATGCATTCGAGCATCGGCACGGGCGCAACAATGCGGTCCGTCTGCCAAATCGAATCGACCCCTCCCTCTTCGCACATGTCCACCCACCGCCAGTAATCACCAGCATCTTGAAAAGGACAATCCATCAAACCGATACCGACGCCGACAGTCATAATTTGCCTCGTGCTCGAAGTGTTTGCCCCACCATGAACCGAGGGCGCCGTATGGCCAAGCCGCCGCAGTCCGGCGGGACCAGGGACATGACGACAGTCACAGCAGACCCGCGCCAGCCAACCTCATACCGCCTCGGAGCGCTGGGATTCGGCCATGAGCCAAGCCCGGAATGCTTTGACCTTGTCCAGGGTGAGGTTCTGAGGTGGGCAGACGAAATAGTAGCAGAACTGGGTAGCCTCTATGATCGAGGGCGGAAAAGGCCGAACAAGCCGACCAGCTTCGAGGTCGTCGCGCACTAGCGAACTGCGTGCCAACGCCACGCCCATCCCTTCTGCGGCTGCCTGAATGCAAAGCGCCTCGCTGCTGAAACGCGGGCCGCGCGTCGCAGAGCCGGCTCTGACGCCGGCTGTCTTGAGCCACATGCGCCAGTTGGGTTCGAAATCACTCTGCATCTTCCAGTCGACGTGCAAAAGGGTGTGGTGGCTCAGATCCTCGGGCGAACGGAGCGGACAGACACCTGCGAGAAGTGCCGGACTGCAAACAGGGAAAGCGGCATCGCTCAGCAGGCAGGTCGCGTGTAGGCCATCGTAGGCGCCCGTGCCGTAGCGGATCGCCGCATCTACACCATCGCGGTTAAAATCAGCTAGCGCCTCGGTGGCATCGATGCGCACGTCGAATTCCGGGTGCGTCGAGGAGAACCGCTCGAGACGGGGCACGAGCCATTTCGCGCCGAAAGAAGTTGTGACTGAAATCGTAAGCGTGGGGTTGGCTCCATGCGTCACGATGATCCATGAGGCCTCTTCAAGACCGTCGAAACTTTCTCTGAGCAGCGGCAGCGCGGCGCGTCCGGCATCGGTAAGCGCGAGAGCGCGCGTCCGGCGGTGAAAAAGCTGCACGTCGCAGAACGCCTCGAGGCCCTTGACCTGCTGGCTGATGGCCGCCGGTGTGACATTCAACTCGTCGGCGGCCTTGACGAAACTGAGGTGCCGAGCTGCCGCTTCAAACGCACGCAGGCCGTTCAGAGGGGGAAGGCGACGGGTCACGGCGCTCTCCTTGGACATAGAATTTCTAACTTATAGGCAAACAAAGCTTTGTTTGTAAAGCGCATCTTTTTCGGCAAATATCTCCGGACGCAGGCAAGAACCCCAAGCAAAAAGATCAGAAGTTCTATTGCTGAAAGACGAGGTTGGAAAGGACATCCAATGACCGCAGTTTGCAATCGACTGACCCATGCCGAACAGCGTGAGCACCCAACCTCGTGGGCGAGAGCCTTCGTCCGGTCTGTTTGGACCCGGCTCGCCGCCTATCACCAGCGGCGTGCCACGTTCCGCGAGCTCAGCGCCCTGGACGAGCGGACTTTAAGGGATATTGGCGTATCTCGCGGCCAGATCCCCAATCTGGCAAAGCACGCCGCGCTTATGTGGTCGGAGCCGCCGCGCGGCGAAACGAATGACGCGAAGCATAGGCGAAATGAGCAGGGGGAGGGCGGGGCCTGTCAGGTTATTCCCTTCGATGCCGCCGCGCGTCAAAAACAATACCGTTCATCGAACGACAAAGTGTGCGGTGCGGTCACGCAACGGGTTGAGCACAATCCGTCACATGCTGCATGATGAGTTACGTCGCAATCCGGCCGGTCTCGGGATAAGCCTTGGAGTACCGTCGACGTCGGAGATGGCGTTTTCGAGGAGCCGTTGATGCTGCCCCGCATATTCGTTGATGCTGACGCGTGCCCCGTAAAGGACGAGGTCTACCGCGTTGCTGCCAGGACGGGCGTCAGCGTGGTGCTTGTTGCCAACGCTTATATGCGGGTGCCACGCGAGGAATCTGTTGAGCTTGTTGTTGTCCCGGCCGATCCGGACGCCGCTGACGATTATATTGCCGAGCGCGCTGGTGCCGGATCGATCGTCATTACTGCCGACATTCCTCTCGCGGACCGCTGCCTGAAGGCCGGCGCCATCGTTCTGGCGCCGAACGGTAAGCCGTTCACGGAGGCATCGATCGGTAGCCAGATGGCAACGCGTTCCCTTATGCAAGACCTGCGCTCTGGCGGTGACATCGTCGGCGGCCCCCCGCCGTTCACAAAGCAAAACCGGTCGTCATTCCTGCAGGCATTGGACGCAGCGATCGTGCGGCTCGCACGCAGCTAGGCCGCCGGCTTGAGATCGGCGTCCGTCATAACGTTATGCCGTTATGGTCCTTTAAGGACCGCTCGCGGCGACCCGGACAGCCTCGGCGATATCCCCGACCACGCTCGAGACGAGATCCTGGTCATCGCCCTCGGCCATGACGCGGATGACAGGCTCCGTGCCTGATGGCCTGATGACCAGGCGTCCTGCGTTGCCGAGCTTTGCCTTGCCCGCGTCGATCGCCTTTTGCACGCCGCCGTTCTCAAGCGGCTTGCCTGCCGAATAGCGCACATTGGTCAATAGCTGCGGCACGGGTTGGAAGCGCTGGCAAACCTCGCTGACCGGCCGCCCCGTCGAGACCACGACAGCCAGCACCTGTAGAGCCGAGACGAGCCCGTCGCCGGTGGTCACATAGTCGGACATGACGATGTGACCCGACTGCTCGCCCCCGACATTGTAGCCGTGGCGCCGCATGTGCTCGACCACATAGCGGTCGCCAACAGGCGTCCGCGCGAGCGACAGCCCGAGGTCCTGCAGATAGCGTTCGAGGCCGAGGTTCGACATCACCGTGGCAACCACGCCGCCGGCAGCCAGCCGGCCCTTGCGATACCAGCTTTCCCCAATGACAGCCATGAGTTGATCGCCATCGACGATCCGTCCACGCTCATCGACGATCACCACGCGATCGGCATCCCCATCGAGCGCAATGCCGATGTCGGCGCGTACTTCGCGAACCTTGTCGATCAGCGTGTCCGGCGCCGTCGACCCACATTCGAGATTAATGTTCTTGCCGTTCGGATTGACGCCGATTTCGACGACCTCGGCACCCAACTCCCATAGCGCGGCGGGCGCGACCTTGTAGCCGGCACCATGGGCGCAGTCGATCACGATCCGCAGCCCGTCCAGCCGCAAATTACGTGGCAAGGTGCGCTTGGCAAATTCGATATAACGCTCGCGCGCGCTTTCCACTCGTGTCGCGCGGCCGATTTTTTCAGCATCGACGTAGAGTTCTTCAGGACCTTGCTCGATCAATTCTTCGATCCGCAATTCGGTCTCGTCGGAGAGCTTGTAGCCATCGCCGTCAAACAGCTTGATACCGTTGTCATTATACGGATTGTGCGACGCCGAGATCATGACGCCGATGTCGGCTCTCAGCGAACGCGTCAGCATGGCGACGGCAGGTGTCGGCATAGGGCCAAGCAGAAAGACCTCGCAGCCCACCGCCGTGAAGCCCGAAAGCAAGGCTGATTCGATCATATAGCCGGACAGGCGCGTGTCCTTGCCGATGACCACCCGGTGGCGTTGGGCACCGTCCGGCGGTTCGAACGCACTGCCGGCCGCCATGCCCACCTTCAGCGCCATTTCCGACGTCATTGGATGCTTGTTGGCGCGCCCGCGAATACCGTCGGTGCCAAAAAATTTCCGTGCCATGCTAAGCCCCTGCGTAAATGCCCGGCCAGTTGGGATCGGGCAACCATCCGTCACCTGACGGCCAATCCAATAAGCCCGCGTTCTAGCGTATTTTGTCTGCTGTACCATGCCCGCGTGCAAAAATGGCAAACATGACGGCTTAAAATACGCTGGCGAGCGCTTCATTGTATCAGCCTCAGGAATCTGCGACAGGTTCGCCGACATGATTAACCCCAGGATTGAAGTCACGTGAGGTCGATGTAATGGCGCTGTTCGTAGCCGTGTCCAACCGCAAGGGTGGCGTCGGGAAATCGACGATTTCGACGATGCTTGCGTATGGATTTGCCGTCTGGTCGGCCAAAAGGGTCCTGCTGATCGACCTCGACGCGCAGTCCAACTCTTCACTGATCCTGCTCGGCGGCGAGCAATGGATCGAGGCGCAGAAGAAGTCGCTGAACGTTGCAGCCTATATCGAAGACCGTCTCTATTCGATCGAGCAGACGAAGTTGGACGAATACACCGTTGATGGTGTCGGCGACGTGATTGATGTCAATGGCAATCCGCCACCACTCGCGCTGCTGCCCGGCTCCTTGAATTTTGAAGACATGCAGGACGAACTCGTCACCTTCTATTCGCGCAACCAGACCCCGTATCAGCAGGCCCGTAACAAGTGCGCAGAGCACTTCCGCGCGGCCTTTAGCTTTGCGCGAAAGCATGCTGACATCATCATCATGGACTGCGCGCCGGGTATATCAAACGCGACCCTCGCGGCCCTCAAGCTGGCCGACCATGTTGTCGTGCCGTTCCGCCCCGATGCGGTTTCCGCCTTTGCCGTGAACCGGATATCGACCATCATCGAAGGCCAGTCGTTCGACAAAGTCCAGGAGATGACGCACGATAAGCGCCGCTATACCTGCCTTGCCAACTACGTGCGCCCGGGCGGCCGCGACACGATCTATATCGATGAGATCGCGCATGATCACCCCATGCTGGACACCAAGGTTCCGGCGATGCCGGATGTCGCCGATGCGTTCGATTATTTGCTGGAGCCGATGTCCATCGAGGACAAGTTCGGTGAGGCCGCACCGATCTTGCGCCAGCTCCACGATGAACTCGCCGTCCGGCTTGGTCTGATGACGGAAAAGGTGTGACGCAGCAGCCTGGTCGTAGGACGCGCGTCGTGTTGCTTAAATGAAACAGGGTGCGCCGATGCGCACTCGACGAGGGTGCCGCCTCATGAAGCGCACAACAAAAAAAATGTCTGGGACCGCGTTGGAGTTGTTCCTCCGGCGCTTCTATCTTGGTTATCGCGGTATCGACGATGCGCTCGCCAGGCAGTTGAGCCGGGATACCGCTAAGGCATTTGCGAGCGCCCGTGTAAAGCGGGTTGCGTTGCAGACTTGGCGGGCCGCCCGATCTGAAAGAGCTGGACGCGAGCGGGACGAGGGCGCTGCACGCGTCGTCCCCTCGTCCGATGATGCTATGACAACCAGCGGCACCACCGCCGCGCACGCAAATCGGCAAGCGCCTTCGTCCGAGAAATCGGATACGCCACTCTCTGCCGAAGCGCCAGCCGCCGTCGAGTCGAAGCCCGCGCCATTGGACAAGCTGCCGCTGGCTTCGGCCAAAGAGGCCCCTTTTGACCCATACGCCATCGGCCTTGTGCCGACCTATCAGCGTGAGGGGGCAGAAGGGTTGGCCGCCAAGCTCGCGGAAGTCACCGCTCTTGATGATTTGCGGAAAATGGCGCGTCTGCAGCAAGTCGCCCTGCCGGCCGAACTGAGAGCGCCTGATGCTGATATCGAGGCGGTCCGTGCAGCGATCGTCGCAGCCGTTGCCCGAAGGATTGCCAACCGGCGTGCAGCGGCTGGTTGACATCATGCATACATCGTACGCCCCTTAGCGTTTAAGCTGACTATATTGTCCTGTATTGCGAATGGGAGAGAGACGACGATGATGCATGGGTTCCTCGGCATCTGGGCCGACATCCGCGAAGACATGGCAAGCGAGTGGTACCGGTGGCACTCGGAAGATCACATGGCGGAACGGGTCGCTATACCCGGGTTTCTCGCCGGCCGGCGTTATGATCTCGTCGATGAGCGCCTTGCCGCGCGCGCACCGGACTCCCGCCGCATCCAGCACTGCTACATGATGTACGAAGGCGCGGCGCTCACGACCTTCAACAGCGACCCCTACCTCGAGCGTCTCAACAACCCCACCCCCTGGACCCGCGCGATGGCACCGGCGTTCCAGAATTTTGCGCGCGGTGCATGCGAACTCGCCAGCACATCCGGCGATGGCTACGGCGGTTTTTTGCTGCTAATGCGCTTTGATGAGGGTGGCCGCGAAGCCGATCTCTCAGCGGCATCGATCGATGCACTTGACCATTTTGTCGAGACATTGCCCGGTCTGCAGGGTGTGACCGCGGCCCACTTCGGTTTCTGCCGGCCCGAAATCACCGATGTCGATACGGCGGAGAAGAAAACCCGCACGGCAACGAGTGAACAGCAGTTCGGCAGCGCCCTCTTAATTGAAGGCTACGATCTTGCATTCCTGATCAAGCATTTCCCCGCGATCGAAGCAAACCTGAAAGCCATTGGGTTGCCGGCGGACCGCGCTAGATACGGCTTTTATGCGCTCTCCAACCTGCTAACGGAGCGCACGACGGAAGAGGCCAACAAGCGCCACGACTGAGCCAGCGGTGGAGAGTGATCAGCCGGGCAGCGATCAGCCACGGGCTGGTCAGCTGCCGCAATTGCTACCGGGCCGCGATCGAAAATTCTACGTCGCGGCAGCCGGCGAAGCGCGCAACGCGGGCGAGTTCGGCATCGAGACGCGCCAGCCGCCCCTTCACGACCTTAACCTCCGGCTCCCACCAAAGACCGGTCACGTTGAGCGTGCCGCGCCGCAGGTCACGTTTCATGTCGATGCGCCCAACGAACCGGTCGCCCTCGAGCAAGGGAAAGACGTAGTAGCCGTAGCGACGTTGAGGCGCTGGGACGAAAACCTCGATGCGATAATCGAAGTTGAACAGACGCGCGAGGCGGCGGCGGTCGCGAATGACGGGATCGAATGGGCTCACAACGCGCAGGGCAGATGGCAAAGCGATGCCATCAGCCTTCAGGTCGAGCACGGAAGGATCGGCGAGACATTCGCGTGGCCGCGACCCGTCGGCGGCTTCGACGCTTACGCGGGGTAGATCAGCCCCCGCACCCGCCGCCCAGCCACGCGCCTCGCGAGCTGAGATAATGCCCCAGAAGCCGGCGAGTTCCCCCGCGCTTGCAAGCCCCAGCCGCTCGAGCGCACTCCGGCAGCACCAGTCGATTAGTTGATCATCGTCAGGCACCGTTGAGCGGTGTGCGGCCGGGATCACGCGCTCAGTCAGGTCATAAACCTTTTGAAACCCTTCGCGACGCGTGACCGCCAGCCGTCCCGTCCGCCAAAGATATTCAAGTGCTGTCTTCGAGGGATGCCATTCCCACCAGCCGCCGGCATTCGCCTTTTTGTCCCCCTGCCCGAGCGCACGCGCCATGACGGGGCCGTGTTCGCCAATGTGGTCGACAATCCCGTCGAGCATTTCATGAAACCCCTTGCGCCGTTGCCAGCGACCCCATCTGGCCTTGAGCCGCTCGGCGTCGCGCTGAAAGCGGCGTTGCCAAAAGGGATAAAACCGCGTTGGGATGAGCGCGGCATCGTGGGTCCAATTTTCAAACAGCGTGCGGTCGACCTCCGCCAACCTCGCCAGATTGGCCGCACGGTAGCTCCGGTTTCGCGCAAACAGCGTCATGTGATGGGCACGTTCGACCGTTGCAATGCTGTCGAGTTGCACAAAGCCCAGCCGATCGATCAGCGCCATTAGATCGTCCGCCGACTGCCGTCCGGTCGGCGGCGCCAGCAGCCCCTGCCGCGCGATCAATATGCGTCGCGCGAGTTTCACGTCGATCGTACGTACCGGCGGCGCAGGCGAATTGCGGATCGTCATACCGGTTGCTTTCATCACGGACGCGTTGTCATGCGTGGAGGGGATCGGTTGGCTGCCCGACCCGCCTCCCCTAAGCTTTGCGGAACGAGAGCCACGCAGCGAGGAGGCATAGATGGCAAGTCATGCGACAGGAGACGGCGGCATCCCGCCACGCGGCAGGGACGCCAAGGGGTTGCGGCGTGTCATGACCCTGGGCGGTGCTTACGGCCTGAGAAACTACACCGTCAAGGACCTGCGTGACCAGAAGGGCAAGCGTGTTCTGTGTGAGACGCTGCCATTCTCGGTCGAGGAAGCCAGGGCCGCCGAAGAGGCCGGCATCGACACGCTCAAATGCCGCTTCGATCCCAAGTCGCCGGAGCCGGCCAGAGCAATCCGGCAGGCCGCGCCGCACACATTCATGGCGTTCTCCGTGCCGTTGCTCGCGGCGGCTACACCCGACGAAGCCGTCCGTCTCGGCTATGAGGCCATGGCTATCGGCGCCGATGCCATCATGTGTCAATGGAGCCCGCGCCAGATCGAGGCGGCGGCTGAAGCCGGCATCCCGGATCAGGCCCACGCCGGTCTCGTCCCCCGTCGCAGTACCTGGACCGGTGGTCTCAGGGCCGTCGGCAAAAGCGTTGACGAGGCCGTCTGGGTCTACGACGAGATCAAGCGCTTCGAAAACGCCGGCGCCTATGCCGTCGAAGTCGAAGTCATCCCCGAGAAATTATTGGCCGAAATATCGAAACGCACCACTTTGATGACCTCGTCGATCGGTGCCGGCAGCGGCGGTGACATTCAATTCCTCTTTGCCGAAGACATTCTCGGCAACAACGCGCCGCCCTACCCGCGCCATTCAAAACAGTACCGGGACATTTACGCGATGCAACAGGCCCTGCAAAACGAACGCGTCG
>CAZWCL010000115.1:0-8869 GCA_964632265.1 uncultured Hyphomicrobiaceae bacterium
TTCTCGGCATGGCCAGCCGCGCTTCGGAGCCTGCAGCGCGCTGCATCCCCAAAATCTCCGGCGCATCTCAGTAAATCACCAGGAACCTATGTGACGACCAGACATGAATCAATGATACACATCAGTCGCGAACGACAGGGAAGCGGGGCAACCAGCCCCTTGGTGACTCTGTCTACGGCAAGATCAGGAGCACGCAAATGCGCGAACAACTGGCCGAGGCCGTAAAGACGGCTATGAAATCGGGCGACAAGCAGCGTCTGTCAACCTTAAGGCTGATACAGGCCGCGATCAAAGACCGTGACATCGCCGCGCGGGTCGATGGCAAGGGCGCGTCGACGGGGCAGGATCAGATCTCGGATGCAGAGTTACTGCAGCTACTGCAGAAAATGATCAAACAGCGCCGGGAGTCGGTGAAGGTCTACACAGAGGGCGGGCGGCAAGAACTCGCTGATCAGGAACAGGCCGAGATCGCCATCATCGAAGAGTATTTGCCGAAACAAATGTCGCAGGCGGAAGTCGAAGCCGCCGTCAAGTCTGTCATTGAGGAGCTGGATGCGACCGGGCTCAAAGACATGGGGCGCACCATGGGTGTACTCAAACAACGCTATGCCGGGCAGATGGATTTCGGTAAGGCGAGCGGCATCGTCAAAGCGCAACTCAACTGATTAACAGGCTGTTGAAGAACTCAGTGAGGTCGCGATGCGAGACGAAATTGGCCGCTCTGAAGGCGCGTCCGTCGCAGATGTGGTGGATCCCACATCAAGGCGGCGCAACGAAGCTGAGCGGTCAATTTCACCGCATCCCTCGGGGACGTCACGCTTTTTCACGCCGGACGCGGAGCGCGCCCCGGGGCGCGATGGCAGCGTGATGCGGCCGCTATCGCCGCACCATTGGCGCCGCCGCATCGCGAGTTCGATTGCAAAGACGCTGAGACCACTCTGAGGGAGCCAAGCCGTGTACGACATCAAATGGATTCGCGATAACCCTGATGCTTTCGATCGTGGCCTCGAAGCGCGCGGCCTGTCGGCACAATCATCCGCCCTTCTCGGCCTCGACGATGAGCGCCGCGCCCACCTTGCCAATCTCCAGGAAGCCCAGGCCCGGCGCAATGCGTCCTCCAAGAAGATCGGCCAGGCCAAGGCGCAAAAGGACGAAGAGACGGCTGCGGCCCTGATGGCCGAGGTTGCCGACCTCAAGGCGACGATCCAGCAAGGCGAGGAGGAAGAGCGCCGCCTCGACAAAAACATCGCAGCCGCACTCGCCGCCCTGCCGAACATACCGTTGGAAGACGTCCCCGTCGGCGAAGACGAAGCGGCCAACCAACTCGTGCGCACCGTCGGCGATATCCCGTCCTACGACTTCGAACCGAGAGAACACTTCGACCTCGGCGAAGCGCTCGGCCTGATGGATTTTGAGACCGCCTCGAAAATATCCGGCGCCCGCTTCGTCGTCCTCAAGGGCGCGCTCGCCCGTCTCGAACGCGCGCTTGCCCAGTTCATGCTCGACATCCACACCGCTGAGTTCGGCTACACCGAAGTCAACCCGCCGCTGCTGGTGCGTGACGCCGCAGCCTTCGGCACCGCCCAATTGCCGAAGTTCGCCGAGGACCTGTTCCAGACCAAAGATGGCTTCTGGCTGATCCCCACCGCCGAAGTCAGCCTGACCAACCTAGTCCGCGAAACCATCCTCGACGAAGCGGATCTGCCGGAGCGCTTCACCGCATGGACGCCGTGCTTCCGCTCGGAAGCAGGTTCCGCCGGCCGCGACGTGCGCGGTATGATCCGCCAGCACCAGTTCGCCAAGGTTGAACTGGTCTCCATAGTCACGCCGGAAAAAGGCCTCGAAGAACTCGAGCGCATGACGTCCTGTGCCGAGGAGATCCTCAAGCGGCTGGGCATTCCCTTCCGCACCATGCTCCTTTCCACCGGCGACATGGGCTTCGCCGCCCGCAAGACCTACGACATCGAAGCTTGGCTTCCGGGCCAGAACGCCTACCGCGAGATCTCGAGCTGCTCCGTCTGCGGCGACTTCCAGGCGCGGCGTATGAGCGCGCGTTACCGTCGCGAAGCTGACAGCAAGGTTGATTATGTAGTGACGCTGAACGGTTCAGGCCTCGCCGTCGGCCGCACACTGATCGCCGTACTCGAAAACAATCAGCAGGCTGACGGGTCGGTCGTCGTGCCTGAAGCCATCCGGTCCTATATGGGTGGTCTCGAGAAAATACCCCCCGGCGCCTGATGTTCAGCCGTCGTCAAGCCCAAACCGTAAACGGAGCACCACGCGATGCGCATTCTGATTTCGAACGACGACGGTATCGATGCGCCCGGCCTCAAGGCTTTGCGCGAGATCGCCGGCCAGTTGAGCGATGACGTGTGGACCGTTGCGCCCGAACTCAATCACTCCGGCGCCGGCCATTCGCTGTCCCTGCGCGAACCGCTGCGCATGCGCGAGGTCGAAGACCGCGTCTACGCTGTTCGCGGCACGCCGACCGACTGCATTATCATGGGCGTCCGCCACCTCCTCTACGATCACCGGCCGGACCTTGTCCTGTCCGGCGTCAACATGGGCCAGAACCTCGCCGAGGACATCACCTATTCCGGCACCATCGCCGCCGCCTTCGAGAGTACACTCGTGGGTATCCCCGCCATCGCGCTCAGCCAGGCGCTCGGCATCGGCGGCCGCCCAGGCGGCAAGCGCGGCCCGAACTGGTCGACCTGCACGACCCACGCCCCCGCCATCATCTCACGCATCCTCGAGATCGAGTGGAGCCATAACACACTCTATAATATAAACTTTCCAGACTGCGCACCGGATGAAGTTCAGGGCATCCAAACCACCCGACAGGGCCGCCGCGATCAGGAAGTCCTCGCTATAGAAGAGCGTCACGACACCTGGGGAACGCCTTATTATTGGCTGGGCTTTCGCTCGCGCCGTTCCAATGCCGAAAGCGGCACCGATCTGCGCGCCGTCTATGACGGATATATCTCTGTCTCGCCGCTGTCCCTTAACATGACCGCCGCTGACATGCTGGATGCGACCGCCGCGAAATTCCCCGATTAGAGCGGGACTACCGACCACTGAGGTCGGACCCGCTCTACACTATTGGATAGGTCCGCCTCCGGGACGCTCCATAGCGAATTGCGTCGCGGAACCCATATAAGCTCCAAGATAGGTCCGGCGCCGGAGGCCCTGAGCGCCAAGCTAGCGCCCAACAAGCGTCAGGCCCAAAAAACGTCAGTTAAGACCGCCCAAAGGAGAGACACACGATGGCAGATACCGCCACCTCCCGCCCGAAAATCGAAAAATCCGACGCCGAATGGCGTGAGCAGCTCACCCCCGAGCAGTACAAGGTCGCGCGCAAGCACGGCACCGAACGCGCGTTCACGAGCCCGCTCAACGATGAAAAGCGCGCCGGCACATTCCACTGCGTGTGCTGCGACGCGCCCCTCTTCAAGACGGAAACAAAATTCGATTCTGGAACTGGCTGGCCGAGCTTCTACGCACCGATCGATGACGATGCTGTAAGCGAACACGAGGACCGCTCATTCTTCATGCGCCGGACGGAAGTCTGCTGCGCTGCGTGTGATGCCCATCTCGGCCACGTCTTCCCCGACGGACCGCAGCCAACCGGCCAACGCTACTGTATGAACGGTGTGGCCATGACTTTCACGCCCGAAGGAGAGTGACGTCCGCACCCGGTTACCGGTGAACTATATTTCTTGCCAGGAACATCCCAGGGCGCGCACGCGCCCCTATCACCCGCCGAGGGCGCGCAAGCGCCCCGTCGCCTCGCGACGCCCCGCCGGAGCCGGCCATCTGCGTCAGCAGATGATCAGCCGGCGTGAGGGCCAAGACCATTCCTTCCGCACCCACACGCCCCACCGACAGCCGGACAGGCTCTCGAGCGCCCCTACACCCGCCCAGGGCGCGCACGCGCCCCTATCACCCGCCCAGGGCGCGCACGCGCCCCTATCACCCGCCCAGGGCGCGCAAGCGCCCCGTCGCCTCGCGACGCCCCGCCGGAGCCGGCCATCTGCGTCAGCAGATGATCAGCCGGCGTGAGGCATAAAAGCTAAAGCGCCGCCAGGTGCGGCAGTGGATCGACCGGTTTTGCGCCCTTGCGCAGCTCGAAATGAAGCTGCGACTGCGTTACGCCGCCCGACCGGCCGGCCTTGGCGATGATTTGCCCCCGCGCGACGCGGTCGCCACGTTTAACCAACACTTCGCTGGCGTGCGCGTAGGCTGACACCCAACCGTTGTCATGCCGGATCAGCACCAGATTGCCATATCCCTTGAGCTCACTGCCCGCATACGCCACCACGCCGGCGTCGGCCGCCCCGATATTGGTGCCGGCATCCAGCGCAATCTTGATGCCGTCGTTCTTCACCCCTTGGTCCGAGTGATTGAAGGGAGCGATGATCCGACCGCGCGCTGGCCACAGAAATTTTTCGGCACCCGCTGCCGGCGTCGCTGACGCCACCCGCGTTTTTGGCTTGGTCGCGATTGGTGTCGTTGGGCGCTTGTTGAGAATCTTCGGGCTCTTCACCCCTCCCATCGGCACGGTGCGGATCGATTTACGTCTGATCTCGCTCGCCCGCCGCGATTGGCCCCGCGCCGCGACCCGGCTGCGCGGCGCCGCCGCCCCGCCAAGCCTGAGCCGCCGGCCCGGCTGAATGGTACGCACGTCAGTGATGCTATTAGCCCGCTTCAGCTCCGCCACGCTAACGCCGGTACGCCGCGAGATCGCATAGAGGCTGTCGCCAGGCTGCACCGTATAGGTCTGGCCGGTATCCCCACGGTCGGCAGCGCTTGAAGCGGACCGCGACCCGGTTCCCCTTGCGCCCTCGCTATTCCGGTAGCGCACCGCGGGCCTGTTGTTCGACGTCGAGTATGACCGAGCCCCTGCGTTGCCATCCGGCACGATTAGTTGCTGTCCGGGTCGGATGACATTGTTCGTCAGCCCATTGGCCTGCCGCAACGCGGCCACTGAGACGCCATGGCGGCGCGAGAGCTGATAGAGCGTATCACCCGGCTCGACCGTCACCGTGCCGCCGCCACCGAGCGCGCCTGTTGTCACCTGCGATGCATCACCTGGACGCGCCTTCTCCGCGACACCGGCGGGCCGGGTCTCCGGCGTCTTCACGTCCGGTGCCTCGTTGCTCGCATACCGTCGAGACGGCTCGGCCGCAGGGCGCAGCGGGGCCTCCGCCGCGGCCATCCGCGCCGGTTGATTGTAATTCACATCTGTCGGGCGCTCGACCGCTGCGACCGGCGCCGCGCCACCGGCATCAGCCGCTGATGCAAGCGATCGGTTGGCATAAAGCGACGTGTCGTTGGCGGAAGCGCTGGCCTCGGTCGGCGCGTCACCGTTCAGCGAGAAAACCGGCGAATCAAACCGGAGGAAGTCGGCAGAGCACCCCCCGCCGACCAGCGCCGCCGTCATGACCAGCGCCGGAAACACCCGCGTAGCTCGTCGCCTTGCGGCATGATCTGACGGGACGTTGATTACCGTGGAACGCGACATGGCACACCTCTCAAGCTCTTCCCAACTAAACGCGGGTTTGTTTAACGAGGCGTAAACGGTGTCCGGTTCCGGGATGCCAAAGCCGATGTTTTTCCATCGTCCCGCTCACACGCCCAGAGCCTTCGCACCGAAAAACATAAATACATACTTCACAGCCTCCACGCGGATGCCGATCAGACTCCCACGTCCCGCACTGTTAGGCGCGTATTGTGCACGCCTCGCGTCGAACCTGGGTCGAGAACGTGGCAATTCCGCCAGGATCGCTTAAATCTGAACTTCCAAAGGCCGATTTGGTCTGTGCACCGAAAAGCCCGTTAGGCTACCGAGCCGGGGTTTCAACTCTTTGCTTCGGCCCCGCCCCGTGTTAGCTCGCGGGCTCTAACAGGAGGCAACCCGCGTGGACGTCAAATATTGGCTCGGCTTGTCACGCGCGCGCTCTTCGACCACCGAAGCCGGCAGCCGCGAGACGTTCGCCGCAGGCCGGCCGCGCGTTGCAGCAGCCTTTGCCGCCAGCCTCGAATTTCGCAACATCGCGAAACGCTATGGTGATTTCACCGCCCTTTCCGACGTTTCGCTCAAGATCGACGCCGGTGAAATCGTCTGTCTGCTCGGCCCCTCCGGCTGTGGCAAAACCACATTGCTGCGTCTCGCCTCCGGTATCGAGAGACCAAGCGCCGGCGAGGTCATCCTCAACGACCGTGTCGTGGCCGGACCGGGCACCTTTCTCGAGCCGGAAAAGCGCAACGTCGGCCTGATGTTTCAGGACTTCGCTCTGTTTCCCCACCTCACGATCATCCAGAACGTTGCCTTCGGCCTCAAGGGCCTCGACAAGGCCACCAGCCATCGCGAGGCTATGGCCGTTCTGGCCCGCGTCGGCCTCGCAAGCTACGCCGACCAATATCCCCATGTCTTGTCAGGCGGCCAGCAACAGCGCATCGCCCTCGCGCGCGCCCTCGTCCCCCGTCCATCCGTCGTCCTGATGGATGAGCCGTTCTCCGGCCTCGATGTCCAGCTTCGCGAAACGATCCGCGGCGAAACCCTGGCCCTGCTTCGCGAAACGCGCGCCACGTGCCTGCTCGTCACGCACGACCCCGATGAAGCGATCCAACTGGCCGACCGCATCGCCGTCATGCGCAATGGCCGGATTATCCAGGCCGACGACTCCCGCACGCTTTATCATCACCCCGTCGATTTGTTCGTCGCCCGCCTTTTCTCCCAGATCAACGAATTCCACAGCCGCGTCCACGATGGCGCCGTCGAAACCCCCTTCGGCCGCTTCCCGGCGCCGGGCTACGGCGAAGGCGAAGAAGTGACGCTGTGCGTGCGCCAGCGCGCCGTCTGGGTTTATCCACCCGACCGCCCCGAAGGCCGTATTTCGGGCCGTGTGCTCTCGTCACGCTTCCTCGGCGATCTCGTTCTCGTCTCGATCGGCGTCGAAGGGCTCGGCCAGCCTATCACGAGCCTCGTGCGCGCCGACCGTGCGCCCGCAGTGGGCAGCGACGTCAACTTGGCCGTCGACCCGGTCGGTACCATGCTCTTCAGCGCCGCCCAGCGTTGAACTGAGCGCTGCGGACACCAAAAAAGGCACCTATTACTAAAGTTTAACGCTCCGCTTCTTGATCGCGCCGGCAACCGCGCTCACACTAACGGTTACGCCGATTTTCCGACATTCTGAGCCGGATTACGAACACTCGACGCTTGGTCAGTTCGGTTCAGGCCACCACTCCCGCCATTCGAACGACGCTTGCGTGAAAACAGGGCACTGGTGCAATTGGGCTCTCAAACGTATATCAGGAGTAATTCACCGTTAGTCTGCGCGGCCTCTTCGAGCACCGCCGCTATTACTGGGATCGATGCTCTAACGGCAATATAGCTACCAGGGAGTAGTCAAATGGGTGCAACCAGCATCTGGCACTGGGCAATCGTTTTGCTGATCGTAGTCCTTCTTTTCGGGCGCGGCAAAATATCCGAAGTCATGGGCGATGTCGCCAAGGGCATAAAGAGCTTTAAAAAAGGCATGTCCGAAGATGACTCAGTCGCCGAACAAAAATCCGAAGACCCGAAAGTGATCGACGCCAAAACATCGGCGCAAACTAAGGTTTCCGAAAACGAAACCACCAAGGCCGGCTGACCAGCTATTGTACCGTAGCGGCGCCCGCGCGGCGGCAAAACTGGACAGCAGTGCCCGCCAACCGGTGCAGTTCTTCGGCAAGTCCGTACCGCCAGTCATTACGGCACCAGGGCCGGCACCCGGCCAGAAACTAGGCCAGGTACGTCAGAGACCGAGCAGAACACCGGCGAAACCCACCCTTGGGCCACCGGGGCGATGCGCGGGTAACGCGGCGCGATCGGGAGATCGATATGCTTGATATTGGCTGGTGGGAACTGCTGCTCCTAGGGATCGTCGCCTTGATCGTGGTGGGCCCTAACGAGCTACCCGCGTTGCTGCGCACCATCGGCCGCTACGTCGGCATGGCCAAGCGCCAGGCGGACGATTTCCGCGATCAGTTCAACGATGCCCTTCGCGAGAGCGAGTTCAACGACCTGCGCGATGAGATGACGTCACTGCAATCGGATATGAAATCCAGCATCTCGCAGGCCGACCAGAGTGTGCGCAATTCACCCGCGGCATCCAGCTCCGACAAGTCCCATCCGACTGGCACCGACGACGATTGGGACGAAGAACCGATCAGCCCGGCGCCTGAATTTGCCGGCGACGAACCGACAACGTCGTTTACGATGGCCGATGGAACGGTCGTAACCAAGGGCGGCTCCGAGGCCGCCCCCAACGGCGATAAAGAGCCATCCTCAGCGCCTGACGCCTCCCCCGCGCCGGAGGCAGCCCAAACCGACACCAAGGCTCCGGGGGCCCCGTCCGCCGACGCGGCGCCGGCCCAGCCATCGACGAAGACAGATGACGGCGCGACGACGCCGCCTTCGAACGAGGCGTCTGCCGCCACGAACGAACCTTCAAAACGTGACGTAGAGGCGGTGCGGTGACTGACGTAAAAATGGACCCGAATGAGATCGAGGCGTCTAAAGCGCCGCTGATGGCGCACCTCATTGAGCTTCGCCAGCGCCTGATCTACTCAGTCGCAGCCTTCTTCGCGATGTTCTTTTTAATCTTCAGCGCTTTGACCGACAATACGTCGTCTTTGGCTTTCGCAAGATACGCATCAAGGCCGCCAAGCTTATCAACTGTGCGGAGCGCTTTCGCCGCAATACGCATAGAGAATTTCTGGCCAAGGGCTTCAGAATGTAGTGACACGTTCACAAGGTTCGGCAAGAACCGACGCTTCGTGTGGACACGTGAGTGGCTGACATTATTGCCGACAATTGGGCCGG
>CAZWCL010000116.1:0-4546 GCA_964632265.1 uncultured Hyphomicrobiaceae bacterium
ACGTTCGTTTTCTTCAATGCGCTGAGCGGCGACAAGGACATGTGGACAAGCTCAGTGGGCGAGACCGTTCGCGGCGCCGGCCACGGCATGTTGCTCTACAATCTGCGTGGACAGGCCGGCAGTGATACAACGCAAACGGAAGTCGATGTTGCGAGCATCACCGAGGACGCGTTGGCGCTGCTTGACCACGTTCAGCCAAAGCGTCCAGTCCATGTCGGCCTTTCGATCGGCGGCCTGTTCGCACTCAAGGCGCATCTCGCAGGCGGCACCGGGCGCGCCGATGGCATCGTGCTGATCAATACGCTGCGCAAAGACGGGCCGCGGCTCGACTGGGTGAATGACGCCGTGGTGCGGGCCGCCGAAGTGGGCGGCTTCGAGCTCATGAAGGATCTCTACATGCCGCTTCTCATGAATGCGGAGTGGCAGGCAGAAAATCGCGGGGCGTTCTTCGCCAGCTCGACCTACACGCCAGCGCAGTCCGATGACGCCGCGCTTATGCTGCTCAAGAGCGGCAGCACCGCCGACTGGGATCTACCCTACGAGAAGGTCGATGCGCCGGTGCTTTCCATCACGGGCCTGCAGGACCGCGTGTTCTATAATGCGAACGATGTCGACGAACTTGCCGCCAGATTGCCACACTGCCAGCGTCTCGATCTGGCCAATGCGGGTCATATGGTGCCGGTAGAAAGACCGGGCGAACTAGGGCAGGCGCTGGTGACGTTTGCCGCCGGCCTTGGCTGAGCGCGCCGATTTTGAAAGGGGCGGGCCCGAGCGATGCGCGAGCGAGAGATAACCGTGCTGATTCCGATCCTCAACGAGGCGCAAAACCTCGTTGAGCTCGGTCGGCGGCTGCCACACGTCCTCGAACCGCTCGGCGTCCGGTGGCGGGTCCTGTTCATCGATGATGGGTCAACAGACGGCTCGATGGAGCTCATAAGGCAGCTCAATCTCGCCGACGGGCGGTTCAGCGCGGTCTCCCTCAGCCGCAATTTCGGTAAGGAGATCGCCGTTGCGGCGGGACTCAAACACGCGACAGGCGATGCATGCATCATCATGGATGCGGATCTGCAGCATCCGCCCGAGGTTCTCTCCGCGTTCGTCGAGAAATGGAACGATGGCTACGACGTCGTCTACGGCCAGCGCATCAACCGAGAAACCGATGGCCCGGTCTACCGGCTGTTCGCGCGGTTCTTCTACCGATTGTTCAATTTTCTGGTCGACAGCGACATCCCAAAGCATGCCGGCGACTTCCGGCTGTTGAGCCGGCGGGCCGTCGACGCAATGAACCAGCTTGGTGAGCGGGCCCGGTTCAACAAGGGGCTTTACGCCTGGATCGGCTTCAAGTCGGCTGCCGTGCCCTACACAGTAGCCGACCGGCAGCATGGCCGGAGCAAGTGGCGCTTCCGAAAACTCGTTAGCTTTGCAATTGACGCGATGACATCGTTCACCACCATTCCGCTGCGTGTGTGGTCGCTGCTCGGTCTCGCAATATCGATCATGGCGATGATCTATAGCGCGGCGTTCCTGGTACGCACGCTGATCTTCGGCGCCGACATACCGGGTTTTCCCACGCTCATTATCTCGGTGATGTTCTTTTCGGGCGCACAGCTCATCTCGCTCGGCATCATGGGAGAGTATCTCGGCCGGGTCTACAATGAGGTCAAAGCACGACCGCTCTATATCGTTGCGGAGCGAGTCGGCGTCGGCGCACCGCTCCACAAAGATGCAGAGGGGCCGGCGGCCACCGAGCCTGCTGGACGGGTACCTGATGGACCGGTGCCTGATGGACGGGCAGATGAGTGGGCGCCGTCGGAAACCAACGCGCCTGGCGCCCGGCAGCGCACGCGGCCGAAAACCGGGACGGACGCATGATCATCCTTTGCGCCGACGACTTTGCGTTGAGCCGGGGTGTCAGCGCGGGTATCGCCCAACTCGCACGCAGCAGACGCCTATCGGCGACGAGTGCCATCGTCACGCTGCCGCGCTGGCAGTGCGATGCGGCGTTGCTCAAGGCCCTTAGCTCAACAGTGGCGGTCGGATTGCATCTCAACCTGACGCTTGGCCGTCCGCTCATCGACGCGGGAGGTACCAGGCGGGGGCGCCCGGGACATATCGACCGCACGGGCCGGCTCGCGTCGCTCGGCAAACTCTTGCACCGGGCGTTCGCCGGCCGGCTGGACGTTGAGGCCCTGACGCGGGAGTGCGCCGCTCAAATCGACCTTTTCGCCCGGCACAGCGGTGATCTGCCGGATTTCATTGACGGCCATCAGCATGTCCATACATTGCCACAGGTGCGGACCGCGCTGCTCCGGGCTATCAAACAATTCTCCTGGCGGACCCCGCCGTTGGTGCGCGTGCCAGCCGGCATCATACGCCTGCGGGGTACCGCTGGCCGCCAACTGGAACGAAGGCGCACCTATCGAACCGGTGCCAAAAGGCGTTTTATTGCCTGGATGGGGCTTGGGCTCAGACGCGAACTTATCGCGGCAAGGCTACCGCACAATGATACCTTTTCCGGATTTTCCGCGTTCCGGGTCGGCAGCAACTATGCGAGTGAGCTTCGCAATGCCATCGATGAATATCGCGCCGGTGCCGTCCACCTGATCATGTGTCATCCGGGGCATGTGGATGATGAGTTGATCGCGGCCGGTGACGAGGTGACGGAGCGGCGGGGCGAGGAATTGCATTGCATTGAGACGTTCGAGCGTCTGCCTGAGCGGATCTGGCAACCCGAGCGTAGGGCTGACGGCCGGATAGACTGGGAAGAGATCATCAATGCGGCGCGCTCACTGAATGTGACGAGCGATGACGACGCCGGGCAAGCCTCATGACGGCTGGGCCGCCGGGGCGTGAGAGCGCTCGCGGGGCGGGCGGACGGGTGCGTCACTTCGGTGGCTTCATGCTCGCCGGCCTGGCGGCGCTGACGGTCGACGCCGCCGTGCTCATGGCGCTGACGGAAGGAACCGGGCTCAATGCCCTGATTGCGCGCCTGTTCTCAATTTCTATTGCCATGGTGGTGTCGTGGGGTATCAACCGGCGCGTGACGTTCGCGATGACGGGGCCGCCGACGGTACGCGAGTTTGCGGCTTTCGCGGCCGTTTCGTGGGGAGCACAAGCCGTGAACTACAGCGTGTTTGCCGGCGTATTGGTTCATCGGCCTGCTACGCCGCCTCTCGTTGCGCTTCTCGTCGCATCGGCGATTGCCATGTTCGTTTCCTACGCCGGGTTTCGCCTCGGTGTCTTTCGCCGGAGCTAAAGACGCCTTGCAGGCTGTTGAAGAACTCATGTGGCTCGCGACGCCTGCTAGTCTTTATGATCCGAATAATGCCGACACGATCAACAATGCCGGAGCCCTTCATGCTGCCAATCCTCCATAGCGCCGACGAACTGCTTGCGAAATACGATGTCGTCTTCTGCGACGTGTGGGGAGTGGTCCACAACGGGGTCACGGCGTACCGTGAGGCCTGTGCCGCGCTCGAGCGGTTCCGGCGCAAGGGCGGGACCGTGGCGCTCGTGTCCAACGCACCGCGGCGTCCAGCCTCCGTCGAGGGGGTGCTGGCTGAGAAGTCCGTGCCGCCTTCGTGCTGGGATGTGATTGTCTCGTCCGGCGGTATCGCCGTCACGCATGCCGCCGAAAAAGGCTACGGCCAAGTCTATCATCTCGGGCCGGACCGCGATCTCGATATTTTCGATGACACCGGGCTTGAGCGGGTGGCTATCGAAGACTGCGACGCTATTCTTTGCACGGGGCTCGTCGACGACCGGCGCGAGACGGGAGAGGACTACCGCGAGCGTCTCATCAGGGCGGCCGGCCGAAAACTGCCGTTCATCTGCGCCAATCCTGACCTCGTTGTCGATGTCGGTGCGCAACGGTTGCCGTGTGCCGGGGCCATCGCGGCGGTTTACGAGGACCTGGGGGGGCCGGTATTCTGGGCTGGAAAGCCCTATAAGTCATCCTACGAGGCGGCAATGACATCGGTTAGCACATGGCGGGAGGCGGCCGTTCACAAATCGCAGGTTCTCGCAATCGGCGATTCCGTGCGCACGGACATGGCAGGCGCCGCCGCTTTCGGCATCGATGCGCTGTTCATCGGACAGGGCATCCACCATGACACGATCGCACCTCATGGCGCGCTGGACGCCGCGGCATTGGCTGATCTGCTGGCAGCGGAGGCGGACTTCGAGCGCATGCCGGTTGCGGCAATGATGACGCTTTGCTGAACCGCGATGGGGCGGAAGGAAGCAGAGAAATAAAAAACCGGCGGCCTTTTTCGAAGCCGCCGGCTGGAATGCCCGGATGATCGCGACAAGTTCTAGATCATTTCCGGTTTAGAGCACACGGTTCGTAACCGGGCCCGTCGCCGGCTAAAACCGGAAAAAATGATCTACTCCAATAGTGTAGAGCGGGACTTCCGACATCAGTGAAATCGCGAAAGCTAATCCACTGGGGTCGGACCCGCTCTCAATAGTGTGGAGCGGGACTACCGACACCAGTGAAATCGCGAAAGCTAATCCACTGGGGTCGGACCCGCTCTCAATAGTGTGG
>CAZWCL010000116.1:4646-8861 GCA_964632265.1 uncultured Hyphomicrobiaceae bacterium
ACTACCGACACCAGTGAAATCGCGAAAGCTAATCCACTGGGGTCGGACCCGCTCTAAAGCTTGTGCGCCATGCGTTCTTTCTTGGTGGCCAGATAGCGCTCGTTGTGGGTGCCCGGCTCGGTGATAGTGCCGACTTGCTCGACGACTTCGATGCCGTGGCGCCGCAATGCCTCGATCTTGAGCGGGTTATTGCTCAAGAGCCGGATCTTGCGGTAGCCCAGATCCTTGAGGATTTTCGCTGGCAATTCATAGTCCCGGGCGTCAATGGGCGCACCGATCGAGAGGTTGGCGTCGACAGTATCGAGGCCGCGGTCCTGCTCGGCGTAAGCCTTGATCTTATTGACCAGACCAATGCCGCGGCCCTCATGATGCGGCAGATAGATGATCATGCCGAGATCAGATTGGATAATCTTGTCGAGGGAAAGCTGAAGCTGCGCGTAGCAGTCACAACGCAGCGAGTGGAAGATATCACCCGTTACGCAGCCGCTGTGGACGCGCACGAGCGGCGTCTCTTCGGCGCCGTCCGGCACAGCGTCAGACTTTCGGTGAACAACGGCCATCGCCTGGTAAGACGCGGTGTCGTCTTCATAGGCGTGGGCTTCAAGTCTTACTTCGCGACCCTGGAATTCGATTGGCAGGGTCGTGCGCGCAACGTCGAGGAACATATCCGACTTCGTGCCTTCTGGCGTTCTTGTATCTCCCGGCACGGTGCGCGGGATGCCGAATATAGCACTAGCACGCATACGCTCGGAAAGAGAACGCTCACCAGCCGGTGCATCCTGCACGCTTTCGGGTGCCGTTGCGGTAGACATGTCCGTCATACTCTGCCTCATCTCTCATGCACCGGAATAGTACCGGCGACCGGTATGTGATCTTGAAGTCCCCGAGATGCTACCGGCATCATCCGGGGTCCGGGTTATACGTCCCTATTGCCAAGCGCCTTCGAGCCTAGGCAGGCCGTTGGGTGCCAGGCGAGCTAACAAGCGAACCAGAGAATCAATTGATAGCCCGAGTTCGCTGGTGAAAGTAAGTGACCAGGACTGTGGCGCTAATGCGGTTCACATATCGCAGTCAGGAACACGATCGCCGCGCCCCCGTTCCCATAACGCTCCAATCGTTGTCCTGGATTACTTGATTTGCGGATGGTTAAGAGCCGATACGTCGGACGACGCCTGATTTTGCTACAATCCGCAGGATTGGCCAATGTTGGCGCCTCCACGATTCGTCACAACTACGTGAACGGTATTTCTTGCCGCCAACAATGCCTTGCAGCCGGATGAACGCTGGCCATCGCCGGCACCAAGACACCCGGTTGGGGGCGGCGCGAGATTAAGCAATGCGGCCGCCGAGTTCGTCTTCGATATGCACCTGGATGATGTCATCGAAAGAGGCATCTGTCCGAAAGCCGAGATCCAGCGCGCGACGAGGCTCGAAATTGCGCGGCCAGCCAGCGACGACAGAGAGTATGAGGTCGTCCGGCTCGCGCCTGATGAGTGCGACCGCCTTGTCGCCGGCGGCGCGGCGCAGCGCCTCGATCTGCTCGCCGACGGTGACGGAGACACCGGGCATGGCAATGGCGCGGCGCGGGCCGATCGCCTCGCCGTCTATTGTTGCGGCATGAATGAGAAAGCCAACCGCGGACCGTGGCGAGGCATGCCAATGGCGCACATCGTCGGCGACCGGGAGGACGGCCGGCTCGCCGACAAGTGGTTCGCGTATGATGTTGGAGAAGAAGCCTGATGCGGCTTTATTGGGCTTGCCCGGCCGCACGCAGATTGTTGGCAGGCGGATCGCGACGCCATCGAAGAAGCCTTTGCGGGTGTAGTCGGACAGGAGCAGTTCGCCGATGGCTTTCTGCATGCCGTATGATGTCAGCGGTGTGAGGTGGAAATCGTCAGGGATGGCGTCCGGGAACGGGGCACCGTAGACGGCGATCGAGCTTGTGAAGACGACGCGTGGCGCGTTGCCGGCTTTGCGGATCGATTCGTAAAGGTTGCGCGTGCCATCTAGATTGATGCGGTCGCCCTTTTCGAAGTCGAGTTCGGCTTCGCCCGAGACGATCGCGGCTAGATGGAAGATGACGTCAGGCTTGCCGGCGACGAGGCGGTCGGTTTCGCCCGCCGCCGGTAGATCGCCGGTTTCGCAGCGCACGGAGAAAGGTGTTTCTTTGGGTGGCGTGGGTTCGACGACATCGTACAGCGTCATCTCTGAAATGGGTTTTCCACCGAGCTCACCATCGCGGGCGAGACGTTCGGTCAGCTTACGGCCGACCATGCCGGCGGCGCCGAGAACGAGTATCTTCATGAAGTCTTCCTCCCAGCGGCGCACATGGCCGCGTGTTGTTTTGTTGCCGGCACCTGTTGCAGACGCACGCGTGCTGCGCGCGCCCGGTCACGAGTGACGGGTGATCAGGCGAGTGTAACACCGCAGTTCTCGGCCCAGGCCAGTCCTTTCACGGTATCACCCCGAGGCTTGTATTCGCAGCCGAGCCAGCCGTCGAAGCCGCTGTCGTCGATGCGCTTAAACAAGAACGGGTAGTTCATTTCGCCGTCGTCGGGCTCGCCGCGGTCGGGCGGGCTTGCGATTTGATAGTGGCGGGCGAGGGGGCCGAATTCGTCGATCGCGCGGGCCACATCGCCTTCCTGGATCTGGCGGTGATAGAGATCGAATTGCAGGGCGATGTTGTCAACGCCGACCTCGAAGATGGCAGCGCGGGCCATTGCGGTTGTTTCAAGAAAAAAGCCCGGAATATCGACTTGATTGATGGGTTCGATGATGATCGTGACACCGGCATCACCGGCAATCTTGCAGGCAACTTTTAGGTTCGAGATGTATGTCGCCCAGTGCGCACCATGGTGGCGAAGACCGGACATCGCATGAAGAAGCCTGCAGTCGGTTGCTTCGGCATAGGCCACGGCCTGGCGGACGGCCGCTTCGAAATCAGCCTCCCGTCCCGGCAACGCGGCCATGCCGCGCTCGCCTTTTTCCCAGTCTCCCGGCGGCAGGTTGAAGAGCGCCTGAGTGAGGCCGTTCGCCTTGAGGCGCGATGCAATATCATCGGCAGCGAAATCGTAGGGGAACAAAAATTCAACGCCTTTGAAGCCGGCCCTGGCTGCCGCCTCGAAGCGATCGAGGAAGGGAACTTCGGTGAACATCATCGACAAATTGGCAGCAAACTTGGGCATGGCACGGCTCCGGGAATTTTGAGGCTCATTCGGACGTACCAGATCACACGCCAGACCTGCAATGGTTTGACGCCGCGCGGGGAGACGGCGGCAATGGGTCGGCGCCACGAGACAAGGCGGCAGCCTGAGACCGCGCCCATACAGCCGTTATGCAGGGGCGGGCGAATGGGCATTTAACGGCGCGCTATGGCGAAGGTGTCAGGGCGCGATCAATTCACGGACGAGGGCTGGCAGCTTTGGCCAATCTATGGGCTTTGTCAGGAAGGCGTTGGCGCCGACCTGCATGCCGTCTGATTGCACTGAGGCATCCTCCAGCGAGGTGATGATCAAAACCGGCAGAGACTTCAGTTGCGGTGTCGCGCGGATCAGGGCGATCAGGCGGAGACCGTCGATCTGCGGCATCAAGACATCAATAATGGCAAGGTCAACGGGACAGTTGAGCAGCATTTCTATGGCCGTCGCACCGTCATTGGCGACGACCGTGCGGAAGCCGTCGCGTTCAAGGCACGCCGTAGCAAGGTCGACGAAGATGGGATCATCGTCCGCGATAAGCACACTTTTAATTGGGGCGGCGGGGGAGTTCATGACGGGCGGCCTTCCTGCAGTTCAACCTGCTATTGATCTGGAAGGCGATGAGTGAGCCACGCACGTATAGAAAAACGCAAAATATTCTGTAAAATCGAAATTATCGCCTCTTCATCGAATGCCTCCTAAATGAAAAATAAAAATAATCTATAACATTGCAGAACACGGGTGTTTCATTTTGACATAGCCGGATATTTTTTTGTTTGTGGTGCGGCGCAATTATTGCGCGCCCACTGATTAGTTCGATTGCGTTTTTATCGTATATCGACTTGAATTTCCCGTAACGAGCAATCTCAAAGTATGTGTGCGTGATATCATGGAACCCGGGCGTAAAAGGTCGGAGACGCTATGGCACGGCATGGTCGAAGACCGCTTGGGTTCCGTGGCGATCATCTCTGCTCTTGTCCTGCCGTTGTTGCTACTGATCACGGTCGGCGCCGTCGAC
>CAZWCL010000117.1:0-8837 GCA_964632265.1 uncultured Hyphomicrobiaceae bacterium
CTTGGAAAGCAGCGTTCGTTCACGTTTCGGAACGCTGTCGAGGACAGTCATTGCCCGCCGCGTGCGTTCGCAGCGATCTCTCTGACGGATCGCCCGCTCAGCGCTGATTCCGGTTCGGTTGAAACCGGGTTGCGGCGCGCATCTGCATGTTCATCGTCCATCTTTACGAGCAGCCAACGCGCCTCGTCGCCGTTGCCGGTGCGCTGAAGCGCATAGCTCCCAGAGATTTTCCGGCCGTGCAGTCTCAGGAGCAAGTGACCATCTGCCAGCGCCTGTTCGGCCGGGACGACCTCTCCATCTTTTTCCGTAATGTTTTCGTAAGGCCCCTCGTCCCAGACAATGACGGCACCTGCGCCATATTCACCTTCCGGGATCACTCCTTCGAAATCCGCGTACGCGAGGGGATGGTCCTCTGTCGCAATGGCGAGGCGCTTGTCTCTCGGATCCGTTGATGGTCCCTTCGGGATGGCCCAGGATTTCAGCACGCCGTCGACCTCAAGCCTGAAATCGAAGTGATGGCTCGAAGCATCGTGCTCCTGGATCACAAAGATGGAAGCATCACGATCTGTAGGACGCCCACCTTCAGGCTCCGGCGTGACACTGAAGTCGCGCTTGCCTTTGTATGCCTTGTCAGCCGTCAACTCTTGTCCGCCTCATCCAATTCGTTATCGGAGTGCTCCCACTCCTTCCTGAACGCCGCATAAGCGCGCGCGAACCCGGTCTTGATCTCCTGCCAGGCATTCTGGGAGCCGTGTTTCATGGCCCCGTACCACTCGGCGAGTTCGCGGCGGCGTTGTGCGAGTTCGTTCGATGTTTCGCGTGCTTCGGCCTGCGCACTCTCGGACATTTCGTTCCAGCGCTGGCGCAGTTTCTGTTCGCGCTGTTCGAGTTCTTCGTCGAGTTCGGAAAGCGCCTTGTTTGCCCGTTCAAGGGCCTCGTCACGCTTGGTGGCCGAGTAGCGTGCGATCGCTTCCATCGCTTCAGTAATCTCCTTGCGCACCTCCGCGCTCGTGGCAGGCTTGGCTGTTTCTGCCGCGCGGACAGGAAGAACTGCCAATGACGCAAGGCAGATCGACGCAAAAAGGTACTTGTGAAAGCTCATGGTACTACTCCTACCGTGATCGTGAAGCCGTTCGCGCATGAGAGGCGTTAGCCTCCGGCGAGACGACACTACGCGCATGCCGCAAGCTCGTCTGGGACTGCTGGAGCAATTGAAACAGCCTCAAGCGGTCCGGTCCTTCGACGTGTTGAAGGGCCGCCTTCAAGATGCGAAATCTCTCGTTGTCGGGTGATGGTAGTTGAGGCGCGATTGGCATGGCATTTCTCCCGATACTTTGGTTTCGTTTATTGCGCGCTCACGGTCAGCTTGCCAGCGCATGGCGCCCCGCCCGGCGTTTGCGGAGATCAAGCGGCAGACTTGACTTCGGCATTTCGATTGTTTGTCTGCATCTCGAGTGATCTGGGAAGCTTGATTATCGCCTCGGTGTAACCTCGGCGTCGACGCTGAGCCATTAACCAGCGACCTGGCGGAATCGTTCCGTCTGGCTTCCCAAAAGTGGACCGATCCGATGCGGTCAGCTCACATCCGCAACCGGGGTGCAAAAGTCGGCCGGTGACGGGCGGCATTGTGGCGTTCACGGCGGAGTGAATTTCGGGCCATTGACTACGCTCTTATCTCTTTCGAACCGGAGAAGCGGGCACGCCCGCGCCAGATGCTGCGAACCGCTTGAGCGGAGCCGATCGAGCCTCAGTGCGAACTGGTTGAACGGCACATTAGGGCTGGCAATTCTCCGGTGCCCAAGTCGCTCGACCGTTGATCACGGTTGCCGCTGATCATGGCTCGACCGTGATCTGGTCAACTTCATCTTGCGTTCCTTCAATTAATCCACCGCGCAGCTGGGCAACAATGCTCTGCTTCAGCGCGACCAGTCTCAATGGAGTGATCGTAATGCAAAAACTAATCGTACACGCGTGGAATTTCATTTTCGATCATGAGGTCAGTCCACTTCGGCACATCCCAAACATAGCTACGCGGCACATGATCTTGCAGGTGTTGGGATGGATGTGGGCGGTCGCCTTTGCGGTCGCGATTGGAAGTTATGCGATGCTTCCCGCAAGTTTGATTGGTCATGCTGTTTTGATAGCAGCAGCAGCGATCACGGTGGCAACCTACACAACAGCGGCGACGAAACCGGAACTGTTCAAGTCGGGCTTTGGCCGTCGCCGCGACGGAGAGCATGAATAGGATCGGAGGAAATGCCGTCAGCTTGGGACGGCGATCGCCGCAATGCTGCCTATCCCAGCTTTAAAATCAATGGAGCCCAGACTTGACCGACAACCCCCGCGCATTGACTGTCTATTATGACGGAGCGTGTCCTCTCTGTACCGCTGAAGTCGATGTCTACCGGAAAAGCGCTGGCGCTGAGGGCTTAATGTTCGTCAACGTTTCCGAGCTCGGCACGGTGGCCGCAGACCTCGACCGGGAGAACGCCCTCAAGCGCTTCCACGTTCGGCTTTCGGACGGTACGCTTGTGTCCGGCGCTTCAGGCTTTGGTCATCTATGGTTAGCACTCCCCGCATGGCGCTGGCTCGGGCGTGTCGTACTACTGCCAGGCGTGCTGCAACTAACCGAATTAGTCTATCGTTGTTTCCTGGTCGTTCGGCCAGCGTTGCAACGCATTTGGCGCGCCAAGTCATCGACGTGTGTGCCGCGATGATCTTTGCGGGCAACGCGCTCCAGTTCGACGGTTTCACTTTAGGTATGGCGGTAGCCCGTGTCGCAATCGCCATTAAATCCTTTTCGCACAATGAACACTGTAGGCTGTTGCCGCGAGCACTTGCCGTTCGATGCATGGGCAATGGCGCCATCATCCACGCTGCCCGTGGACAGCCGATTACGCAACATGGAATTGTCTTAATTTCAGGAGTTTGATGTGACCTACACACCGGTACAGTCCACTGCGAAGTTGGTGGGTAAAAACGCGCGCGAATCCGACGTCAATCAACCTTGGGAACAGGACAATCAAGCTTGGTGGGACTGGTATGTAACGTTGGCCGATAACGGTGAGGGCTATGGCGACGAATTGTCAGATATTCCGTCTTTGCCAGCGATCGACTTGCCGAGCGACGCCGCGATTGCCGAGGAATTGCAAACACCTTACGCGCTGACGCAGCAGCAATGCGATGATTTTCGGCGGGATGGCTTCGTGAAGCTGAGGAACGTCCTTTCACCAGGTGCGGTGATCCGTTTGCGACACGTTCTGACCCAGCTGTTGGGTGATGCGTTCGACATCACGGTCGATGGAGGTGTGCAGAACCGTTTTCTCAGTCTCGAGATGGCATGGCTCGATCATCCACTCATCAAGGCATACGTGGTCAGCCCTCGCATCGCCCAAATATCCGCAAGGCTGCTGGATGTGCCAGCCGTGCGCCTCTACCACGACAATATATTGTCGAAAGAACCCGGATGCGGACGCACTCCGTGGCACTATGACGATCACCATTTCCCTCTCGCGACCAATGATGTCGTGACGGCGTGGATCCCCGCCCAGCCAATCCCAGTTGCGATGGGACCGTTGGCCTTTGCCAAGCCGCTGAGTGTTTTCGAACTCGTCAAGAACATCGAATTCAACAAATTCGATACCAGTTATGACCGCCAGATCACCGAAGTGTTCACGGCCAACAACGTTGCCATCGATTGTGGCGCATTTGATATTGGAGAAGTTAGCTTCCATCATAACTTGAGCTTCCACACAGCAGCCGGCAACCGGTCACGCCAGAGCCGGATCGCGCTGGCCAACACCTACTACGCCGATGGGGCGCGGATACTCGATCAGCCGACGATGGTGTCAGGCGACTGGCAGAAATTCATACCTGGCGCTAACCCGGGCGAGTTGGCTGCCAGCGAGCTGAACCCGATCTGTTGGCCGGCAGAGATTTAAGCACATGTCAGATACTTTCCAGCGGAGTTGCGCGCACTGGAGCGAGGTAAACCGGCCTGAAATGGACCATTTCTACGCGCTCGCCTCGGTCGACTATAAATATCTCGCCGAAGCTTTCAATTGGAAGAACTGGCTGGAAACGCAGCAAGCCAAGGTTGGCCAACGGCGTCTGAAGCTTCTGGATGTTGCTTGCGGTTCCGGCAAATTTCCGGTCGCACTTGCGCAACACGCTGACGTGTTAAGTGCGGATATATTTCCCATCGAGTATGCTCTTCTTGACCCATCCGCATTTTCCATTGCCGAAGCCCGCCAAGCACTCACGCCACCGTTCGAAGCTGGTGCTGAGTTCGGAACGACTTTGCAAGGTTTGGTTTGCGAGCGCGGCGCATTCGACATCGTATGGGCAACGCACGCGTTATACGCGGTGCCTGAGTATGAACTCGAAGCCGCCCTTGAGCGCTTCCTCTATGCCATGAAGGGGGCCGGCTTCATCGCGCATGCGAGCGAGAATTCCCATTATCTTCGTTTCTACCAGCTTTATCTGGACGGCTTCAAGCGCGATATGGGCGTGCCGTATTCTAGTGCCCAACAGATCCTGAAAACGCTTAAGAAATTGGGCATCGACTTTCGCGTCGAGCAACTCTCCTATGAGAACGGTGCTCCCGCCGATGCCAGGTCGCAAGTCGAGGGCTATCTCCAGCGTTGCCTGTTCGATGACACGATTAACCTGGACGCGATGCAGGCCAACTCAGTAACCGGCCCGTACTTGGAGGCATGCCTAAAAGATGGCCAATGGCGGTTCAAACAGCACGTCATGCTGTTTTACTTCTGAATATTTGACTCTCGATGTGGCCAAGTCATCGACAAAAAATGTCGTGAACCGGTGGAGACGTGATCGTCGCCTCTAACGTCATTGGTTTGGTTCCTCGAACTTCACTCTTCTGCAATCCAATGGATACCCCTTCAAGCATGGACATGCGTGTGAACATCAATTCTTGCTGGACGCAAAGTCTTCAGCGAGGCGAGCGGCCCACCCACGCAAACCTCCGCGAACATCTATTGGCTGTCCACCGCATGTATCCGGGCTTCACGGAATCCTTTGCTCTTCAATGCCAAGATGCGTTGGGCCGCAACAGCTACGAGTTGCTTGCCAACGTCGTTGATCCCACACGGCACTCGAATATTCTGGATCTTGCTTGCGGAAGCGGCGTTCTGCTTGAAATTTGTCGCCGGCGATGTGGCCCTGAAGCCGTGTTGACCGGTATAGACATCAGCCCGGAAGAGCTGGCATTGGCGCGAAAGCGCAACCCGGACCCCACGATCCAGTTGCATCAGGGCGTCGCACAAGACCTTCACTATCTCGGTGACGCAACCGTCGACGTCGTCTTGTGCCACTGGGCGTTGACCTTGATGGGTGAGGTCCCCCAGGTGCTGAGTGAAGCCAGGCGAGTGCTCAAGCCGGATGGAATTTTTGCGGCGGTCGTCGATGGCGACCCTGCGTCTGCGCCCGGCTATGCAGAGGTGCATGACATCATTTACGATCTCGTCCAGCACGACCATCCCGACTATGGCGCGATCGATTTAGGCGACCCGCGCGTTCGCACAGCGCAAGCTCTGAAGGAGATTGCCCTTCTTTCGTTTGAAGGCGCGCGGGTGGACATCGAACCCGTGGTTCTTAACCTGGGCGGTGCACCGGAACTATTGGCGCGCGAAGCGGCCGGGTTTTTCTACGCATCGTTCGTATTGTCGCCGCCGGTGCATCGCCAGATGCTTAAAAAGCTGGAGAATTTATTTGTCGGACAGAAAAAAGATCATGAAAGCCGGTTTTCTCTGCCCGTAAATCAGATTGTTATCCGCAAACAGGAGCCTTGGAAGATCGCGGAATAGCCGGTGAACCACACAAGCGCTATGCCCGACCTGATCACAGTGCACGACCTGCACTTTCACGATTTCCCGACGACCTAAAGTGCGGGTGTGACCCTGCCCCCAACAGGTACTTATTCATAAGTTAGTTCTGTTCGCGTTCGTCCTCATTGGGCGACAGACTAACAAACAAACGGGTACCTTTCAGGGGCCAGGGTCAGATGGCAACCCGAAGACTGTGGACGTGTTGACGCCGCCGAGCGCGTGTGTCGTCGACATGGCGTACCTCACATCGCAGCGTCGCGCTTCGTTCGGGACGTAATCGAGATCGCATGCGGTGTCGACGTCGATGAGACCAATCGTCGGGGGCAGCCAGCCAGAGCGTAGCGCTTCGATGCATGCAATGGCTTCGATTGCGCCCGAGGCGCCCATTGTGTGACCGTGCATCGCCTTCGTCGAGGAGACGGGGAGGCGACGGGCTCTCGGGAAGATTTGCTTGATTGCCTGTGTTTCAAAGAGGTCGCCCCGTCGGGTTCCCGCGCCATGCGCGTTGACATAGCCAATTTGACAGGGCGCGATGCCAGCATCATCCAGCGCGCAACGCATGGCCTCGCAAAGACCTTCGACGCTCGGCTCGACCATGTCGGTGGCGTTGGATGTCGTCGCGAATCCAGACAGCTCAGCCAGGCTCGTTGCTCCGCGGGCCTTGGCGTGGCGCGCCGACTCGAGCACGAGGATGCCGGCACCCTCTGCGAGAACGGTGCCATTGCGCTTGCGCGAGAAGGGAAAGCAGCCGTCAGGTGAGAGGAGATTGAGTGCGTTGGCGGCGCGTAGGGCACCGATGGTCAATGCACTATCGGCACCCCCAACAATGGCGACGTCGACAACACCATGCCGGATATAGTCACGCCCAAGGCCGATTGCGTGCGCGGCGCTGGTGCCAGCACTACAAATCCCGACTGTTGGGCCCTTGACGCCATACTCGATGCCGATATGCGCCGCCGCCGAGGAGCCAATGATGCGCGGCAGGAACATGGGATGAACCGCCCGCTTATTATCGGCAAATCGATCTCGACAGGCTTTTTCCCCAAAGGTTTGGCCACCTGCCGCGGACCCAACCAGACAAGCCACCCTGTAAGGCTCAGGAAAAGGGCCAACGAGGCCAGCCTGAGTTATCGCCTCGCTGGCGGCGGCGGCGGCCAGCCAGGAATAGCGGTCAGCGTGGAAAATGGTCTTATCGCGCGACCAGTTCGCAAGCCGGGCCCGTGGATCGAATGATTTGATCTGTCCGCCGATGTGGATCGCGTCGCCACCAAGATCCAGGCCTTCAAGTCGTGAGAAGCCGCACCGCCCCTGCTTGAGGGTTGCCCAAAACTCCGGAACGGTTTCGCCAATAGCGGTCACAACGCCTGTTCCGGTTACAACGATCTGCCTGTTCTCTTGCGCGGCCATAGTGTCATTGGCCCTCTCGGATGCGCCTCAACTGAAAGCCTTGGAATAAAGTTAATCACTGCAACGTGGCTGGGAAACGAGAGTGGCTAATCATGGCTAACAAGCGGTCATGGCTGCACGTAGCGCGTTCGGGCGTAGTGGTGGAACTTCAGGTTGGTCATATCACGCAAGCAACGCGGCCGGCGGCACCAAGGGCGACGTCATCAGTCCAGTTCGTCTACCAAACCGACAGAGCTGTCGGACCGGTTGGCCCGAGCGGACAATCCATCACGTCCGTTTTCATGCGATCGGCACTGAAAAGTGGATGGGTGGTTCTTGTGTCGTTGGCCGAGTTCAGTTCGCCATGACCTTACGGATGCCCGCAACAATCCGGTTGCGATCGGGAAAAACATGGTCTTCAAGATGGGGCGCGTAGGGGATCGGCACCTGAAACGCACAAACGCGGTTGGGTGGGGCTTTCAGAAGCTTGAACGTTTCGGCGTCTTCGATTGCAAGACTCATGATCTCGGCAGCCGCGCTACATGTCGGACCAGCTTCGTCAGCGACCACGAGCCGCCCGGTCTTGGCAACCGATTTGCGGATCGTGTCGGCATCCATCGGTACCAGCGAACGAGGATCGATCACCTCGACCGAGATGCCCTCGTCTGCAAGCGCGTCGGCGGCTGCCAGCGCCTCGTGAACGAGCCACGCGAGCGCGATGACCGTAACGTCTGTGCCCTCGCGCTTAACATCGGCTTTGCCGAACGGCACTAAGTACTCGCCGGTCGGCACCTCCCCCATGAGCCCGCCAAGGCGGCCCGACTCGAACACGATGACCGGGTTATTATCCCGGATGGCAGATTTAGTCAGGCCCTTAACGTCATAAGGTGAAGAGGGCAGCGCTTGGCGCAAACCTGCGAGATTCATGAACATAGAATAAGGGCTTTGCGAATGCTGCGCCGCCCGTCTGGTGCCACCTCCCACGGTAGTGCGAAACAGGATCGGAAATTTTTGCTGCCCGCCGAACATGTAATGGATCTTGGCTGCCTGGTTGACGATCTGGTCCATCGCAACAAATGAGAACGTGACAAGCCGCCAATCGACAATCGGGCGATAGCCTGAGCCGGCCGCACCGATTGCCATGCCGGTCAGCGCACTCTCGGTAATCGGCGTCTGGCGCACGCGCGATGGACCGAATTCTTTGAGCAGCGCGCCCGGCGCATCGGTCGAAAGGTGGAAGATCTTTTCATCGCGGCGCATTTCCTCGGCGATCGCCTCGGTGATGGCATCGAGGTAGCTAATGGTGCGTGCCATAGGTTGGCTCCCAATGAAAAGCGGTGCAATCGAACTGATTGTTAATTCGCGAAAACGTCTTCGGTCGCCGTATCGGTTGCTGGAAACGGACTTGCCTTAGCGAATGCGACTGCGGCCTCAATCTCCTTCATCACGTCGGCATCCATAGCGGCCCATTCGTCGTCGGTGAGTTGTCCCTGTTGACCTTTGAGATGGGCTACGAGCCTGTCGATCGGGTCCTTTGCCAGCCACGCCTCGACCTCCGCCTTGGGCCGGTCATCGGGCTGGTCAGAACGTTCGGTATGGGCG
>CAZWCL010000118.1:0-8808 GCA_964632265.1 uncultured Hyphomicrobiaceae bacterium
GAGATCTGGATCGTCGAGGTCAAATCCTGCCTTGCCGATTTCAGAGCCGATGGAAAGTGGCCCGACTACGATGCCTATTGCGACCGCTTCCTATTTGCCGTCGACAGCGACTTTCCGTGCGGCGTGCTGCCCGCCGACACCGGGCTGATCATCGCGGATCGCTATAGCGCGGAAATCATCCGCCCGGGCGAAAGCAAAGCTTTGGGCGCAGCCCGCCGGAAGGCGGTTACCCTGCGCTTTTCGCGGGTGGCGGCCCAACGCGTTCATCGTCAGGTCGACCCGTCGTCCGGCGTTCCAAACGAGTCCGGGTAACCCCTTAGCGAGGTGCGCGCTTCGCCAGGATACGTTGCAGCGTTCGCCGGTGCATGTTGAGGCGGCGGGCTGTTTCCGAGACGTTGCGGTTACAGAGTTCATAAACGCGCTGAATGTGCTCCCATCGGACGCGATCCGCCGACATCGGATTTTCAGGCGGGGGCGCCATGGCGTTGGGCGGTGCGAGCAGTGCGTCGGTTACCTCGTCGGCATCGGCCGGCTTGGCGAGATAGTCGACTGCACCGAGCTTAACCGCTGAGACGGCTGTTGCGATGTTGCCGTATCCGGTGAGAACGACAGCACGGGCGTTGGTGCGCTGCCGGGCCAGTTCCGCAATGACATCTAGGCCGTTGCCATCGTCCAGCCGCATGTCAACAATTGCGAATGCCGGCGGCAACTCTCGTATGAGCTGCAAGCCATCATTTACGGTCGAGGCGGTGCGAACGTCAAAACCGCGCTGCTCCATCGCGCGCGACAGGCGCTGCAGGAACGCGGCATCATCGTCGACGATCACCAGTGATACATCTTCTGGCAGTTCGTCTTTTCCAAACGAGAGGTCTTCTTCCACGGTCATCTCCATAGTGCTCGCCTGAATATAAGTGATCGCAGTGCCAGACCCAAGCCGGTCAGACGATCTGAGCCAGGAATTTGTGCGCCATGAACAACTTAGTCGAACTTTTCCGTATCATTTCGGCACAGGCCTAGCCGGTTGGTGGATCAGCTGCCGGAGCGACGTTGATAGAACCAACCGCGTGGCGAGCGAACAATATTCGGCGAACACGGTGAAACGATATGTTCGGTGGCGCGGCTCGGCGGCAAAATAACACCCGGAAGCGGACCACCGTCCGATGCCAGCGCTAGCAAGCTGTTGAAGAACTAGTGAGGTCGCGATACGAGACGAAATTGGCCGCTCACAAGGCGCGTCCGTCGCAGATGTGATTCCACATCAAGCCGGCGCAACAAAGCTGAGCGGTCAATTTCACCGCATCCCTCTGGCACGTTCTTCAACAGCCTGCTCATCATTTCCGGTTTAGTTGCAGACCGTTCGTAACCGGGGCCGTCGCCGGCTAAACCGGCAAAAATGATCCACTCCAATAGTGGAGGGCGGGACTACCGACCTAGACGCTCGGCAGATGCGCCTGAACGAAATCCGGGCGGCTCCAGACAGCACGGACAACCGCTCCGGTTTGCGGCGGCTCGCGGTTTTCAAATTCCAGCGTGGCGCCCGAACGCTCGAGAAGCGTCTTGGCGATGAAGAAACCCAGACCGAGTCCGGACCGCTCACTATTGCGCAACTTCTTCCTCGAATGGGACTGGACGTATGGCTCGCCGAGCAGGTCGATCACGGTCGGTGCGAAACCCGGGCCGTCATCGGCGATGGTGACGCGGACGGTTTCTTCATCCCATCCGGCCGAGAGGACAACCCGGGAGGCGGCGTAATCGACCGCATTTTCGATAATGTTGCCCAAGCCGTACATGATCGCCGGTTGGCGCTCACCGTCGGGGACGGGCAGGTCGGGATTGCCCATTTGATTGGTCTTGATGATATCAACGATGATGCCGCCAACACGGTGCGGTTCCGCTGCCTCGTCGAGAATCTGGTGAAGGGTCATGCGCGCATGCATCGGGTCGCGCTCAGAGGGGGCGCGGGTTAATTTCTGCAGGATTTCGCGACATCTCTTGGCCTGGGTGCGGAGTAACTCAAGGTCATCGATCAGATTCTCGTTATCAGCTTGATTAGCCGGCAGGTCGCGCTTCAACTCCTGGGAGATCAGGGCGATCGTTGCCAGCGGTGTCCCGAGCTCATGGGCTGCGGCGGCGGCCAACCCATCAAGTGCGTGGAGCCTTTGCTCGCGCGCAAGGACAAGCTCGGTGGCCGAAAGTGCTGCCGACATCTGGCGGGCCTCGCTGGCGAGACGGCGCACGTAAACGGCGAGAAAGACCATCGTCGCGAACACGGCTGCGAATTGACCGAACTTGTAGAGATTTGGCAGTTCGGGCCGCGGCGCGGCGTCCGACCAAGGCAGCGGCATGTGGATGGCGATGGTCAACGCCGCGAAGGCCAGCGCACTCGTTCCCAGGGCAAGGGTGCTGCGCAAGGGCAATGTCGCGGCCGAAACGGTTACCGGGGCGACGAGTAGAACGACGAACGGGTTGGAGATGCCGCCTGTGAGGAACAGGAGACCAGTCAGCTGGACAATGTCATAGCCGAGCAGCATTACCGCATTCATCTCGCCCAGCCGGTGCCGGCCCGATATACGCAGGCGAAGATATACGTTCAGCCAGGCGGAAATAGCGATCAGCAGCAGGCAGTAACCGAGTGGCAGATCGAAACCCAGCAGGAAATGGCAGACCAGTACCGCCAGCGTCTGTCCGACAACTGCAAACCATCGCAGGCGAACGATTGTCTGTAGCCGCAGGCGACTGTCGTTCATGGCGTCTGGAAGTTCGAGGGAGCGTGGCAATTCCAATACCTTTCGCGCACCGGATCGTAGCGCGGCGCTTTGGCCCATTGGACCGGACCCGGTGCAGGGACATGTAAGTCAGGTTGCAACGTAGTATAAAGGCTCACGCAGTGGGGCAAGCGACTTCGGGAAGGGCCAATGAGAGCGAAACTCACTATCGTCGGGCTGTTGGCGGCTTGCGCCGGTGCGCTCGGCGCCCTGACGTTCATACCTGGTGCCGTTGAGACCTTCCTGCCGAAAAGGAGCATGACAACGGTCGGGCAGGCGATGGTTGGCGGGCCATTCGAGATGACCAATCAGGCTGGCGAGCGGGTTCGCGATGAGGCATATCGCGGCAAACTCATGCTGGTGTATTTCGGCTTTACCTACTGCCCCGACATCTGTCCCGCCGGGCTTCAGGTTATGACCGCGGCGCTTGATGAGCTCGGCAAGGATGCGGACAAGGTGGCGCCGATTTTCATCACCGTTGATCCGGAGCGCGACACGCCGGAGCAGATGAAGCGCTATCTCGACAGCTTTCATCCCGGCCTTGTCGGCCTAACCGGCAGCGCAAAGGATGTCGACAAAGCGGCGAAAGCCTACCGCGTCTACTATCGCAAGGCTGAGGATGCAGCGCTTAGCGAATATACGATGGACCATACCTCGTTCATTTATCTGATGGACGTCAACGGACGCTATATCACCCACTTTGCGCACGCCGTCGAACCGGACAAGCTGGCCGCGCGCCTGCGCCGCGAGATCGCTCAAATAGGCGGCTGAACAGGCGGTTAATCCGGTTCCAAGCCGGCGCGCCGGGCAGTTGGCGTGTCCGCCGGGTGCCGCTTCACCGCAATACGGCCCCATGCCTACTCGCCGTGGTTGTCGTGCAATTTCGAATCAGTACACCCTCGAATGTGACGTTTGGAGGCTGTCCACATATCATGGAGCAGCCACATTGACGCACGATGACAAGGTTCATTTCGAGAGGGTGCCGAGGTGGAATCGCAACGCACATCCGGTCGGGATTTGCCGTGCGGCGCACCGGTGGGCGGGGCATGTCTCCTGCAGCAAGCCGGGTTTGCCAGCGCCCCGGCGCGCCGCGCCGCGACCGGCGCACGCTTTCGAGCCAGCGAAGATCAGCGCCGCAAGACGGCCGCCGTCAACGACAATGGAGCTTCAGACAAGCTGGCCGTTCGCCTCAAGGCGCGCGGGGTCGGCCAATTAGGGCACCCGGCCTACCGGAACTTTTCGCTACCGAAGCCATTTAGGGAACGGCTGCGATCAATTGCGCTGGAAACTTTCGATGCCGCCTGCATGTTAGTGTACAGGGTATTGTTCGCACTTCGTCTGGAGCCCAGAAACCGGGTGCAAGGACACAGACTTGTCGCAAAGCCGCTTAACAATCGGGCATTCAGGGGGCATGGTGCGCACTCGCAACGGTCTCAGACGGCAGCTCAGCATCCCGCGAATTGATGTTAGCAGTGTGCTGGCATCTACTGGTAAACGGGTCGCACCGGGTCAAGGAAGTGATTCGGTTTGGGGGATGGGTTGTAGTTCAACGTGAGTTCAGTCTCGCGTTCTGACAACCAAATCAATGTATCTGAGGGCATTTACGGACATGGGCAATACCCGTGGACCCGACGCAACTGCGTCGGAGCAACTACGCGTCTTCGGACTCGACGAGCCCGTCGAGGTGAGACGGCATCCAACCGCGCGCCGCATGACACTTCGTGTGAGCCGCACGAAAAGGGCGGTTATCGTCACGCTGCCGATGACCTGCAATCTGAAGCAGGCCGGTCAATTCCTGACGAACAATATCGACTGGGTCAAAGAACGCCTGACGGATATGGCCGAGCCGGTGCCGTTTACCGACAGTCAACTCATTCCGCTTCGCGGCGTACCACATCGCATCGTGTTCGTTGGACCGTGCCGGGGCGCCCCGGTCAGCGTTGCCGCTAGGGACGACAACTCATATGACGAAATTCGTGTCGCCGGCGATTTCCAGCACGCACCACGCCGGCTGCGCGACTGGCTGATCGCCGAGGCGCGGGCCGATCTCGTTCAGCGCTCGCATCATCACGCAGAGCGACTGGGCCTTAAGGTCGGCCGCATAACCGTGCGTGATCAGACCAGCCGATGGGGCTCGTGTTCGAGTGCGGGCAATCTGTCGTACTCATGGCGGTTGATTTTGGCGCCGCCGGCGATACTCGATTATGTGGCTGCGCACGAAGTCGCGCATCTGCGCGAAATGAATCATGGTCCGAAATTCTGGGCATTGGTTGCTCAAACTTTTCCGCAACTCGATGAAGCCAAACAATGGCTGCAGATTTACGGACTCGACCTTCACAGGTACGGCGCGCAGTCTTAGATGCGTCATCCTGGGTACGTGTCGGTGGCCAACGGCCGCTAACACCATGGACGCCACGGTTTCATCGCCCAGCACACTTTCGGGCTAGCAGGCTTCAACATCCTGCTAGGCTTGTGGCGGCATATCCCAGAGCCAGCGGTAAAGCCCGTTGATCATCGCGAAGATGATGAGCAACGCCAGCCGCATCACGATCACAAAGAACATGAATACGAACTGCTGCTCCTGAACCAGGAACTTCACCCAAACATTGTATTTGGTCTCAAGCTGGCTGTTGGCGAGCAACCATGTCTTGAAGTCGCTTGCCCGGTCCAACATCTGATCAAGTGTGCCGGGGTATTCGACGCCTACATACGCCATGGCCAGCGCACCGAGCAGCAGCGAAAAGAAGATGACGCTGCCGGCACGTAGCAAGCTCGAAAAGAACCACATATTACATTTCCCTCCAGGCGTATATCGTCGCGCGGTTGTGACCAGCCCCATCGGTCCGCCCGGCATAGCGGCAGCCGGCAGCCTCTTTAAGTTAATGCGCCCGGATAACATATCCCATCAATGGATATCGTGACATGCGTACCACCTCAGAGGAACATTAGTTCCATGAATTCGATGAGACCGACGAAAATCGCCGCGCTGCTTATGCTTAGCAGCTCTGTCATGGCGCCGCTCGCTGCGGCTGAGGCCGTTGCCGAGCAACGCACGCCGAATCTGACGATCAACCAGGACGCCGAATTGCGAAATTCGATCCGCCAGCGCTCGCAGAACCGCTCTTTGCGCCAACGCCTCGGTGATGAACGAGCGATGCGGCGCGCGCGCCGTGCCGCCGAGCGGGCGGCGGAGGAACAGCGACGCGCGCAAGAACGCTCCAGGCGGTAGTTTTGTGCCTCGCATCGGCTATTCGGATGCGGGCGCCATGGTCGCGCCACGCTCTAGCCGCCAGCTGTAAGCTCGCTCATCTGGAAACAGAGTCCGAGCACTAAACCAAAAGCTGCCTGGGCTGTGATGACGGAGAGCGGTGTGCGGTAGCCGTAGTTCAGGCCGATGAACCCCGGCGGCTCGAGCCGCTGGGTCAGCGTCGGTCCGTCATAGTCGTTCGCCATGCGTGGGTGGACATAAGGAACGAGCGGGAGAACGACGACCAGAAGAACGACGCCGTGGGCCAACCCCAAGAGGAGGCCGAACCACCAGCTGCCGTGGCCGACAATCAAAAAGACGACGACGTACAGCACGGCAAAAAGCCAGCCTCCGAGCACATAGACCATGAACCCAAGCACGTGAGCGCGGCTTCGCCGGCTCGTGAAGGCGGTGCCCACCAGAAACGCGAAACTCAGGCGCGACAGGCCGAGGCCCTGGCTGGTTTGCAGGATGGCCGTCATGGCGATGCTGGCCAGAAAGCTCCACAACAGGACGCTCCAGAAATTCTCGATGAGGCTTGCAAAGATCATTGCGATTTTTTCCCGTCGGTTCGATTGCCGTCGGCTGGCGCCTCGGCTTCGGCACGCCTGAGAGCCATTGCCGCTGTGATCAGGCCGACGTGCGTAAACGCCTGCGGGAAATTGCCCAGAGCCGAGCCGGTTTCCGGATCGATTTCTTCGGCATAGAGGCCAAGGTCGCTGCTGCTTTCCAGAAGGCGTTCGAACCGAATTTGCGCCTCGGCAACCCGGCCGGCGAGCGCGAGATGCTCGACCATCCAGAAGCTCGCGATGCCGAAGGCGCCTTCGCGTCCCGGCATCCCGTCGCTTTCAGGCGGATAGCGGTAGATGAGACCGTCGACGTCGAGGGTCCGTTCGATGAACGCGCACGTCCCTTGCATCCGAGGATGATCGGCCGCGCGGTATCGATAGCGGCTGGCGAGCAGCAGGCTGGCATCGGGCTCCTTGGCGCCGAAGTAGGCGACGTAGGCGTCGAGTTCCACGTCGAAGCCGTGCGTTTCAATTGCCTCCTCGATCGCCTTGCGCTCGGCCTCGAAACGTGCCCGTGGCACGCGGAGGTGGCCTCCCTCGGCAAGGTCCAGAAGACGATCGAGGGCGACCCAGGCCATCATCTTGGAATAGGTGTGGTGGACACGGCCATCGCGTTTTTCCCAGATCCCTTCGTCGGGCTCGCGCCACGAACTGCACACCTGGTCACCGAAACCCTTCAGCGCCCGAGCCTCGCCACGGTCGAGCCGGCCACCGTGCCTGACGAACAGATGTGCTGCTTCGATGACAGCGCCGTAGACGTCGAGCTGAAGCTGGGCCTGGGCGGCATTGCCGACGCGCACCGGACGGGACCGGCTGTAGCCTTCGAAGTCGCGGACCTCGGATTCGGGCAAATGCGTTTCACCGTAAATGTCATAGAGGATGTCGAGGCGGGGCCGTGTCAACGCGGTTGCGTGCAGCAACCAGTCGATGAAGAAGCTTGCTTCGTGGGTATAGCCGAGTTCGGCAAAGGCCTGGACGGTCATCGCCGCATCGCGCAACCAGCAGTAGCGATAGTCCCAGTTGCGAATCCCGCCGACAGCTTCCGGCAGGGATGTCGTCGGCGCGGCGACGACGGCACCGGAAAGATCGTAGTGGAGGAGCTTGAGTACGAGGGCGCTGCGCACGACGGCGCCGCGATACATGCCGTCGAACGTGCAGCTGTCGCTCCAGTCCTGCCACCAACTGCGCGTATCGCTGACCCGGTCGACCGCAGCGGCGCCAAGCGCGGGGATGACTGCGATGTCGCGCCGCGTATAGGCCAGCGACATGCAGAAGATATCGCTGGCTGTGACGCGCGTGCGGCCGTGAACGGTTGCGGCGTCCTCCGTGCATGTGAGCGGCAGTTCGCCCTGCAGGAAGGCAACAGCATCTCCCCAGCAATAGGCCCAGCCGAGAGCCCGCCGAGCCTCGAACCACCCACCGGCCCGCGCAAAGTCGGGACGCGGGGCGCAGACGACCTCCAGATCGACCTCGCCTTCGAGGCATTCGACGAGACGCAGGATCTCTGCCTGGGGCCTTAATGTGTCATGCTGCTGGCGATGCGGGAGTAGCGCCATACAGTCGGTAATGTGCACGACGCCGGTGTCTGTTTCAAACCACGTCTCCAGAACGTTGCTGTCGCGGGCGTAGCGGCGCCAGCTACGAAACGGTGTCGTCGGGCGAATGGCGAAACAGCCACCCTTCCTGCGGTCGAGCAGGGCTGAGAAAAGCGGGGGCGCTGAAAAGTGCGGCAGGCACAACCAGTCGATCGAGCCCGCTCGGGACACCAGCGCCACGGAGCGACCATCGCCGATCGCACCATAGTCCTCGATTGGGGAATAGTCGTCGCCAGCCGCGCTGCGCACCATATCGCCGACCGGTGCGAAGTCGTATTCAGCCGGCGAACCGCCGGTTGCAGAAACAGAATTGATCCGATCACGTTTACTCATCGGTCGGCCCTCCGAAAAAACGGAAAAAGCGTTGGCCGTCGCTGACAGAACCGTCAGCCTGACCGTCAGTCTTCGACGATCACCTCGCCGATCATTCCGGAGCTTTCATGCGGAACGCAGAAATACTTGTAGCGGCCGGGCACCGTGAAGGTCTTCGCGAACTGCCCGTCGGGGCCGATGAAGCCGGAGTGGAAGGGTTCGGCTCCCTCCGGCAGCACCACGTGGCTTTCGTCCTTGGCTCGCCCGGGATCGGCGGTGACGGTATGGCCCCCGATCTCCCTGGCGATAATCTGCGCCTG
>CAZWCL010000119.1:0-8801 GCA_964632265.1 uncultured Hyphomicrobiaceae bacterium
AAGCCGAGGTCGAGTACCACGACTACGAGAGCGATACGATCTTTGCGAAGTTTCCTGTAGTGGACTTTCCGGCTGTCTCCGAATTCATGGATACAGCAGAAGATGCTGGACGCTATATCGAATCGTACGCTCAAGCATCTGTTGTCATCTGGACAACCACGCCGTGGACGATTCCCGGCAACCGCGCGATCGCGTATTCGGACAAGCTGAGCTACGGCCTTTACGAAGTCACCGAAGCGCCTGAGGAAAACTGGGCGAAAGTCGGCGACAAGCTGCTGCTCGCCGATGCGCTGGCGGAAAGCGTGATGCAGGCGGCGCGGGTCGAAGCTTACAAGCGTTATGCGGACGTCGCAGCGGACACTCTGGCTGGCACCACCTGCGCCCATCCATTCCGCGACTCCAACCTCGGCGACTACCAGTTCGATATCCCCCTGCTCGATGGTGATCACGTTACCGACGAGGCGGGTACGGGCTTCGTACACACCGCGCCGGGACACGGCCGCGAGGACTTCGAGATCTGGATGGAGAAGGGCCGCGAGATCGCAAGCCGCGGTATCTCGACAGAGATCCCGTTTACCGTCGGCGCGGACGGCAAATTCACGTCGGATGCGCCGGGCTTCGAGGGCGCGGCCGTCATCACCGATAAAGGCAAGAAGGGCGACGCCAACAAGAAAGTCATCGAGGCGCTCGTCGCAGCCAATGCGCTCATTGCGCGCGGCCGCCTGAAGCACCAGTACCCGCACTCCTGGCGCTCGAAAAAGCCGGTTATCTTCCGCAACACGCCGCAATGGTTTGTCTACATGGACCAGACGTTCTCCAACGAAGCGGTCTCCAACGAAGCGGACGATGGCAACCAGACGCTGCGCGACCTGGCACTCAAAGCGATCTCCGAGACACGGTTCATTCCGGCCGCCGGCCAGAACCGGCTGCGCGGCATGATCGAGGCGCGACCGGACTGGGTGCTCTCGCGCCAGCGTGCGTGGGGCGTGCCGATCACGGTGTTCGTCCACGAAACGACCGGCGAGGTGATTCCGGGGCCATCGTTCGACAAGTCGAACGAGCTTTCAAAGCGCATCCACGATGCGATCGCGGCTGACGGCGCCGATGCCTGGTTCGCCGAAGACGCCCGCGAACGTTTCCTGACGGGCCTCGTTGATGATCCGTCGGCATGGGAACAAGTCACCGACATTCTCGATGTGTGGTTCGATTCCGGCTCGACCCATGCTTTCTGCCTCGACGACCCGGAACATTTTCCGGGCCTCGCCGGGATCGCGCGCAAGATCGACGGTGGCAGCGATACGGTGATGTATCTGGAGGGCTCGGACCAGCACCGCGGCTGGTTCCATTCCTCGCTGCTCGAAAGCTGCGGCACGCGCGGCCGCGCACCCTATGATGAGGTGCTCACCCACGGCTTCGTGCTCGACGCAAAGGGCATGAAGATGTCAAAGTCGCTCGGGAACACGACGACGCCCCAGGAGGTCATCTCCAAGAACGGTGCCGATATCCTGCGGCTTTGGGTGGCCTCGTCCGATTATACCGACGACCTGCGCATCGGCCCAGAAATCCTGAAGACGTTCGTCGAAACCTACCGCAAACTCAGAAACTCGCTCAGGTGGATGATCGGCGCGTTGCACCACTTCGATGCGGCCCACGACAAGATTGCACCGGCTGATATGCCGGCGATCGACCGCCTTATGCTGCACCGCCTGGCTGAACTCGACGGCGAAATCCGTGACGCCTACGCCAAATATGAGTACCGGCGTGTGGTCTCGGCCTTGTCGAACTTCATGAACGCCGACCTTTCCGCGTTCTATTTCGACGTGCGCAAGGACGCACTCTACTGCGAACCTGCCTCGTCGCCGAAACGCAAGGCGGCATTGACGGTGATCGACCGGCTCTACGATTCGGTCGTCGTCTGGTTGGCGCCGGTGCTGTCGTTCACGGCAGAGGAGGCGTGGTTGACGCGCCATCCGTCCGCCGACGGATCGGTGCACCTTGAAACCTTCCCGGAAATCCCGGCCGCCTGGCGCGACCGAGACCTGGCAGCCCGGTTTGACAAGGTTCTCCGTGTCCGGCGTGTGGTGACCGGCGCGCTGGAGGTCGAACGGCGCGAGAAGCGGATCGGTTCGAGCCTTGAGGCGGCCCCGGATATATATATCGCCGAACAAGAGCTACGTGACGCCATTGACGGCTTCGATGTCGCCGAACTGATGATCACGTCCGGCGCGGAAATCATCGCGGGCGATCCGCCGGCTGGCGCGTTTATGCTGCCCGAGGTCCCCGGCGTCGGCGTCGTGTCAAAACCCGCCAAGGGCCGCAAATGCGCCCGCTCTTGGCGGATCACCGACGATGTCGGGGCCGATCCGAAGTACCCCGATCTCTCGGCGCGCGATGCCGCCGCTGTGCGCGAGTTCGATGCCCAGGCCAACGAGGCAGCCGAGTAGTTGCCATGGCGAAGGAGAAGGACGATCTCGTGCGTTCGCAGCCTGATGGACCGCCAGGCGCCAAGGCTGCGCTCGGACTGACTGTGGCTTTGGCGACGCTAATCATCGACCAACTCCACAAATGGTGGATGATCAACGTCTATGGCATTCGCCTTGAAGAACGGATCAGCGTGACGCCGTTCATGGACTTTGTCTATGTGCTCAACAAGGGCATAAGTTACGGCTTGTTCACGCAGGGTGATCAGGACGGCCAGTACCTGTTGGCGGCGTTCGCATTTGTGGTCGCCGTCGCGCTGACCATTTGGCTGCTGCGCGGCGTCCATGCGCAGCTCTCAGCCTGGGGCGTCGGCCTCATCCTCGGCGGCGCGGTCGGCAACGCCATCGACCGGCTGCACCTCGGCGGCGTGGCCGATTTCATACAGCTCCACGCCTTCGGCTTCTATTGGTACGTGTTCAATGTGGCCGATGTTGCTATTGTATTCGGGGTGATGGCGCTGCTGGTTGATTCGTTTTTTGGCAGCCGCAAAGATGCCGCAAATGAGCCGCATTAGCGAACAGGGCTCAAGGGTGCGTGCGCTGGTGAGGCGCGCTGCTGAACAGGGTCTGGGGGACGCTGCCATGAAGACGTTCAAGATTTCGATTGTACTGTTGATGTCGCTGCTGCTGGCGGCATGCTCGGGCACTGACGTCGAACTCAAGGGCGGCGTTTTCGACCTGATGGGCATTAGCGGCACGATGGGCCAGCAACGCGAGGAGCCTGAGATGCAGGCGCGTTCGGGGATAGTTATTCCTCCCTCGACGGCCAGCCTTCCGGCGCCTGGACCGGCCCCGAAACCGCAGGTTGCTGCCAACAGTGAGGCATTCCCGGTCAATCCCGAAGACGCCAAGAAGCTCAAGAACGCCGATCTGGTCCGCAAACACGAGGCGTTCTGTGACAAGGCGCGGCAGCGCCACGAAGCAGGTCTGACGCCGACTGTCGAGAGCAGCCCGTGGGGCGCCTGCCATGAATCGGTCCTGCGCAACTTCACGGGCACGGACCTCTCCGGCGATAGAGGCGTCGCGGCGCGGTAAGTGGTACGGGTCGCGACGACGCAAAGTCCCGGACCTCCTAAATTTACACCATCAAACATGGACGCGATGTCATTTGACATGAGCAGCCTTGAACTGCTGTTTAATCCGCCATGATCTTGAGGCCGGTGCGTGCATTTCGCATCGCCCGGAATTCCGTGTTGGCATAATGGGGATGATCCTGGCGGCGGTAGAGCGCGTATCTAAGCGCGCAGAAACAACGCGCTGTCACCGCGGAAAACTGGAGCCGGCCCAACCACAAGGCCCAACAACAAGGAACGTTCGCTGAAATGATTTCATTTGCAGCCTCTCCGTTCGCATTACTCCGCCGGTTCTGCCTGATATCCGGCTTTGGAATTGCCCTGGGAATTGCCATGACACTAGCTGCTGAAGTTGCTCACGCCGAACCGGTCACGTCTGGCCGTACGACCATGATGAAGCTCGATAACGGAATGGATGTCGTCGTCATCGAAGATCATCGCGCCCCGGTCGTCACGCATATGGCGTGGTACCGGGTCGGCGCCGCCGACGAGACACCGGGAGTTTCGGGCATTGCCCATTTTCTCGAACACCTGATGTTCAAGGCCACAGAAACTCTGGCGAGCGGCGAGTTCTCCAAGACCGTGGCGCGCCTCGGCGGTCAGGACAACGCTTTCACCAGCCAGGACGCGACGGCCTATTTTCAGCGCATTGCGCGCGATCGCCTGCCCATCGTCATGAAGATGGAAGCCGAGCGCATGACAAAGCTTCGCCTCGGTGAAAAGGAGGTTATCACCGAGCGCGACGTCATTAAGGAAGAACGGCGCTCGCGAACCGACAACAATCCTACCGCCGTCTTGGCCGAAGAAATGAACGCCGCGCTCTTCCAGTCGCACCCCTACGGGATCCCGATTATCGGCTGGATGCATGAGATTGCTGAACTGTCGCGCGAGGACGCGCTCGCGTTCTATCGCCGTCATTACGCCCCGAACAATGCCATCCTGGTTGTGGCTGGAGATGTGACACCGGAAGAAGTGCTCAAGCTTGCCAAAGATACGTACGGCAAGCTTCCTCCTAATCCCGAAGTGAAACCGTACAAGCGCCCGCTAGAGCCGCCGCACCGGGCGGCCCGCCGCGTCGAATTGATCGACGAGCGCGCCGGCCAACCGGTCTTCCAGCGCTACTATCGCGCCCCGAGCTACGCCAGCGCCGGGCCGGGCGAGGCAGAAGCTCTTGATCTCCTCATGAAGGTGGTCGCCAGCGGTTCGACCAGCCGTCTTTATCGCGAACTGGTCGTGAACCAGAAGCTCGCATCATCCGTCGGCGGCTACTACGCAGGCCACGGACGTGAGTACGGCCGCATCGTTGTCTACGCTATTCCTTCGCGCGGCACAGATATTAGCGAGGTCGAGGCAGCGATTGACGCCGTTCTCGCCGACGTGATCGCCAATGGTATTTCGGAAGCGGAACTGGAACGCGCAAAGCGGGTCTACATCGCCGATTACGTCTACGAGAGCGATAACCAGACGACGCTCGCGCGCCGATATGGGTTTGGTCTGATTGTCGGGCGGACCCTTGAGCAGATCGAAGGTTGGCCCGAGCAAATCCGCAAGGTTAATCTCGACGGTATCAAGCAGGCGGCGGCGAAATTCATTGACCGGAAGGTCTCGGTCACCGGCTACCTGCTGCCCAAACCGCGCAAGGAAGCTGCTGCTACGAGCGGAAAGGATCGTTCATGATGAGCCTTTCCAAGAATAATAACGAGACGAAGTCGAAATTGGCGAGCATGCCGTTCGTCGCGCGACGCATCACAGAGAGCGTGGCGGTTTGTGTGGCTCTCCTGGCGATGGCCTTTGCAGGATTATCGGCTACGGATGGGACGGCCGTCGCGGCAGCCAGACTCGAAAAGAAAACAATGGAAATACAACAGATCACAAGTCCTGGCGGCATCACGGCCTGGCTGGTGGAGGAAAACAGCCTGCCGCTGGTTGCCATGCGATTTTCGTTTGAAGGCGGCTCAGCCCAGGACCCGGACGGCAAACCGGGCGTTGCGCATTTCCTGACGACCATGCTCGACGAGGGCGCCGGTGAACTCGATGCAGCCGCCTTCCAGGAGCGCATGGAAGACATTGCCCTGCGCATGAGTTTCAGCGCCGGTCGCGACTCGTTTTACGGCAATTTCCAGACGCTGACCGAGAACCTCGATGAGGCGGCCAACCTGATGCACCTGGCCATCACTGAACCGCGTTTCGACGACGCTGCTGTCGAACGCATGCGTAAGCAGTTGATCTCGAGCCTTTCGTTTGCCGCCAAAAACCCCAACCAAGTAGCCGGGACAGCCTGGGCCGAAACCGCGTTTCCAAACCATCCCTATGGCCGCCCCTCAAAAGGCACGCCGGAAACGATAGCGAAGGTCACAGCGGAAGATCTCAAGACGTATCGCGACAACGTCTTCTCGAAGCAGCACCTCAAGGTGGCTGTCGTCGGCGATATCGACGCCGAGCGCCTCGGCAAGCTGCTCGACAAGTTGTTTGCCGAACTGCCGGAAACGTCCAAGCTGGAGCCGGTTCCGAATATTGAACCGGCAGCGGGCCGAACCGAAGTCATCGAGATGCCAATTCCGCAATCGGTGGCGATTTTCGGCCTCAAGGGGCTCGCGCGCAAGCACGAAGATTTCGTCCCGGCCTTCGTGATGAACCATATTCTGGGTGGCGGCGGCTTTGCTTCACGCCTGATGGAAGAAGTGCGCGAAAAGCGCGGCCTCGCCTACTCCGTATATAGCTACCTACAACCCTATGATCACGCGGCGATCTTCGCGGGCAGCGTCGCCACGAAGAATGAAAAGCTCAGTGAGTCGATTTCTGTCATCAAGGCCGAGATTGAAAAGATGGCAAGCGAAGGCCCGTCGGAGGAGGATCTGGCCAACGCCAAGAGCTACCTGACCGGCTCTTATGCCTTGCGGTTTGATACCAGCAGCAAGATCGCGAGCCAGCTTCTCGGCATCCAGCAGGAAGATCTTGGTATCGACTACGTCAACAAGCGCAACGAGATGATCAACGCCGTCACGCTTGATGAGATCAAACGCGTCGCAGCCGACCTGCTGAAGCCGGACAACCTCATTGTCGTCGTCGCGGGGCGGCCGCAAGGTTTGGAACATGCGGCGACAGCCAAGTCTCCAAGCCAGTAGAGGTTCGGGCGGCCCGGCGGGCTCATTGAAGGAAGCTGTGCCCAGGACCGGCCGGAGTGTTGTACAACTTGAGCCATTGGCGTAATCCGCCAGTGGCTTTTTTATTGGCGATTCGAGTCCAATCGCCCGCCGGCCGAGGAGCGACGCGATGGCTTTCGACACCAAGATGGCACTTGAGGGACGAACACTGTTTCACCAGTCCGTTGCGGGAGCGTTGCGCGACGAGGTCGGCGACGCAGGGCTCGAGGCAGCAGACCTCGCGCGTGCGCTCGATGCAGCGGGGCCAGCGCTCGATAAGCTGAAGGCGGCGCGTACTGACGCTTCGCTCGCGCTGCTGGGCGTTGGCGACGCGCCGACCGGCGTCGAGGAGATCCGCGACGCCTACGACCGCCTCGCTGACGGCGCAAGGACGATCGTGTTCTTTGGCACTGGCGGCTCAGGGCTCGGTGGCCAGACATTGGCGCAGTTCGGCGGCTGGGCGATACCGGGCGTCCACGGCCTTGGCCGGGTGGCGGATAGCGCCGTGCCAATGACGCGGTTTTACGACAATCTCGACCCGTTCACGCTCGCCGAGGCTCTAAGCCGGCTTGACCTCGAGCGCACGCGTTTCGTCATCACGTCGAAATCGGGTGGCACCCCCGAGACGCTGTCGCAGGCGCTGGCGGCGATCCAGGCGGTCCGCGACGCGGGGCTTGAGGCCCGCATTCCGGATTTATTTTTGGGCATCACCGAGCCGGCCGCCGACGGTCGCCGCAACGGGCTGCGTGACCTTCTCTCTCATTTTGGCGCCCCGTGCCTCGATCATCATACGGGGATCGGCGGGCGTTTTGCCGTCCTGACGAACGTTGGCCTGCTGCCCGCAGTCTCGCGCGGTGCCGATCCCGCGCGTATTCTGGCCGGTGCAAAAGCCGTGATTGACGCGCTGGAGGCCGCCGGCACGCCGGCTGACTTCGCGCCCTTGGTCGGCGCGGTGCTCGCCGTCGAACTGAACCGCACCCGCGGCATCAAGGTACAGGTGATGATGCCGTATGCCGACCGCCTCGGCCGGCTGGGTGACTGGTACGTCCAGCTATGGGCAGAGAGCCTGGGCAAGGACGGCAAGGGCACGACGCCGCTGGCCTGCCTCGGCCCGCTCGACCAGCACAGCCAGTTGCAGCTTTTCATGGATGGCCCCCGCGAACACTACATGACGTTCGTGCGTCTGCCGGGGATGGCGGGAGCGGGACCACGCATCGACGCTGGGCTTGCGAAACTCGCGGGCATAGAGGTCTTGGCGGATAAGACCGTCGGAGACCTCGTCGCAGCTCAAACGCACGCCGTACCGGAAGCTCTGATGCAGGCAGGGCGGCCCGTGCGCACCTTCGATCTGCCCAGCCTCGATGAAGAGACGATCGGCGCCCTCCTCATGCACTTCATGCTCGAGACGATCCTTGCCGGTTGGCTGTTCGGCGTCGACCCATTTGACCAGCCCGCCGTCGAACTCGGCAAGCAACTGACGCGCAAGCGCCTGGCCGGCGAGACCTGAAGAGGAGGCCGCTTTGGCTGAAGCAGCAGCAAACGCCGCGGAGCGCGCAGCAGCGGCGGAGGACGCCGAAACGGGCGGTGGCGCCGACAGGCCGGGCGCAATCCGCCAGCTATCGCCGGAGACAGTGAACCGGATTGCCGCTGGCGAGGTCATTGAACGGCCGGCGAGCGTCGTCAAAGAGCTTGTCGAGAATGCCATCGATGCCGGCGCGACGGCGGTCGAGGTTGTCGCGGTCGCCGGTGGCACTGCGATGATCCGGGTTACCGACAACGGCGCGGGCATGAGCCGGGACGATCTCGATCTCGCCATCAAGCGCCACGCGACATCGAAGCTGAGCGAGGACGATCTCTTCGATATCCGCCAGTTGGGCTTCCGCGGCGAAGCACTGCCGTCGATCGGCTCCATCGCGCATCTCGCGATTGCCTCACGCAGGTTTGGCGAGGCGGACGGGTGGGAAATCGTCGTCGATCGAGGACGTCGCGAAGCGCCACGTCCTGCTGCCATCGACTTCGGCACCCGCGTCGAAGTACGCGAGCTATTTTCAGCAACCCCCGCACGGCTCAAGTTTCTGAAATCCGAGCGCGCCGAGAACATGGCG
>CAZWCL010000120.1:0-8739 GCA_964632265.1 uncultured Hyphomicrobiaceae bacterium
GGATCCACCACATCTGCGACGGACGCGCCTTCAGAGCGGCCAATTTCGTCTCGCACGCGACCTCACTGAGTTCTTCAACAGCCTGCTAGGCAAATCGGTCGATGCGATAGGGTGCTAGATCCGTATTGGGTTCGATGCCACGAACGATATTGGCGATGATCCGGCCCGTCGCTGGCGCCATGCCGAAGCCGTAGTGGCTGTGCCCGAAGGCAACGAACAGGTTCTCGTGCCCCGGCACCGGGCCAATCGCCGGGAGGCTGTCTGGAAAGGAAGGGCGGCTTCCCATCCACTCTACGGCATCGTTTGTGTTGATCCCGGGAAACAGGCGCTTAGCATTGCTGATGAGAGCCTTTGCGCGACGGTAATTCGGTGGCGCATCAAGCCCGGCGAACTCCGCCGTTCCGGCGCAACGGACGCCGGCAGACATCGAACTCGCGACAAATTTGGCATGGGTGTCCATGACCGAGTTATTGATCGTGATCCCAGGCTCACGCAGGACCGCATGATATCCGCGCTCGGCTTCAAGGGGCACGTCAATACCGAGTGGCTTCAGCAAACGGGCGGACCAAGCGCCTGCAGCAACGACGACGGTCTTCGCACTCATCGTCTCCTGGTCCGTCGCAATTGTCCAGCCGCCTTCAGGAGCAGGGTGTAGAGAGTGCACGCGCGCGCGATGGAATACGGCACCCATCGAGCGGGCCTTTTCGGCCAGCGCTTTGCCTATCCCGCCCGGGTCCATGGCACGAGCCTGATCCTTGATGAGAATGGCGGACTGATACTCCGGGGATAGAGCGGGTTCTAATTCGCGTAGTGCGCCGGCCTGGATAACTTCCAAGGGAACGCCACGCTCTTTGCGCAGCCGCCAGCTCAGTTGATTGAGATCCGCGTCTTCCGGTGTTCGATAGGCGTGTACGTAAAAGGAATCGCGGACCAAGTCTTCTTTGCCGGTGCCCTCCAAGTGATAGCGGTAGAGATCGACGCTGGGGCGGCTGAGAGCCAACATTGCATCGGCGATCGCTGGCAAACGTTCGGGGCGGCCGGCGCGGAGGAAACGTATTGCCCAGGGCAGGAATTGCGGCAGATAGCGCCAATCGACAGAGAGTGGGCCATCCGGGTCGACCAGCCATTTGGGGACCGATTTCCAGACGCCCGGCAGAGACTGCGGCACACACGTCCACGCCGAGATAACACCGGCATTGCCATGGCTCGCACCCGAGGCCGGATTATCACGGTCAATTAGCTCGACGGTTTGACCGTTCTCCAGAATAGACAAGGCCGATGCAATGCCAACGGCACCTGCACCAATGATCGTGACATCCTTCGTCATCTCCACGTCTTTCGTCGAGCATGCCTATGAGGCGGTGTTTTCCGCAGCCGGCGAACGTTCCCGGAAATAGAATTGGTGAGCCAGAACCGGGATCAGAACGATGGCAGCATAGAGATCGCTCTTGAAACCGGGCGCCACCAGCAGGACACCGGCCAACGCCATACCGAGGCGCACAGCGGTTGGCATGTGAGTTAGAAAATAGCCAGCTACTGCCGTGGCAACCATGAACACGCCTGCGGCGCAACTGAGTGTCGTCGTCAGGAAGCTATACCAGGTGAAGTGGCCTTCGGCGACGATCAGCATGGCCGGCGAGTATACGAACACCATGGGAACCATAAGCTTGGCGATACCGAGCGAAAACGCGGATATGCCAGTTCGGAATGGGTTGGCGCCCGCGATGCCGGCTGCTGCATAGGCAGAGGCACACACCGGCGGTGTAATCTCCGAAATGACACCGTAGTAGAGAACGAAAAGGTGTGATGCGATCGGGGGCACACCGAGCGTGCCAAGCGCTGGCTGTGCGACTGTCGCAAGCATGATGTAGAGCGCCGTCGTCGGAAGCCCGGCGCCCATCAAGATACAGGTGACCGCGATCAGTATCAGCGAAACAAACAACGTAAGGTCAGGTACATCGAAATTCGCGAGCGGAAACCAGGAGATGAGCGGGTGAAGACCCTCGGCAAGAGACTGCGCGCTGTTGGTGACCATGAAGCCCAGCCGGAATCCGAGCCCGGTTGAGTTGACGACGCCGACGACGATGCCAATCGCTGCACAGACCGCGCCGACGGCAAGCGCATATTTTACGCCCATGACGCTGGCATCGAAAACATCACGAATGGTGATGCGGTGCATCGGATTGATAAAGCCGATGCCCAAGGCGGTGCTGATACCCCAGAACGCGGCCATGTGGGGAGAATAGCCGCTGAATAACACGTAGATCAAAACCACCAATGGCACAGCGGTCGGCCAGCCGCGCCTCAGGACGTACAAGAGCCGGGGAATTTCCTCTTCAGGCATGCCTTTGAGGCCAAGGCGTTTGGCCTCGAAGTGCACGATAGAGATCACCCCAAGATAGTGCATGGCGGCGGGGACGATCGCAGCAAGGACCACGGTCGTGTAAGGCACCTCCAGGAACTCGGCCATGACAAAAGCTGCCGCGCCCATGATCGGCGGTGTGATCTGTCCGCCAGCGCTCGAAGCAGCCTCGACGCCGCCGGCGAAATGACCGGGGTATCCCATGCGCTTCATGTTCGGGATGGTCAGCGAGCCCGTCGACACCGTGTTTGCGATCGAGGAACCGGAAATGGTGCCGAAGAATGCTGAAGAAACAACACTGACTTTGGCAAGTCCGCCCGTGTAACGGCCTGCCATGACGGATGCGATGTCAACAAAGAATTGTCCGAGCCCCATGCGCTGCGCGATGACGCCGAACAAGACAAAATGAAACACGACGGTCGATACGATCCACAGCGTGATGCCGAAAATGCCTTCGGCGGGGAAGTACATGTTATTGATATACTGAGCCCAGCTAATCCCCGGGTGCTGCAGGATTTGCAGTGGCATGTATTTGCCGAAGACCGCGTACGCGGTGAAAAACAAGATAATGATCGGGACGACGATGCCCAGCGTCCGGCGTACGGCCTCAAGCAGCACAACGATGAGGATCGTTCCGAAGACGATGTCGATCTGCGCCGGATTGCCCTGGCGCATAACTTGTTCACGGAGCTCAAATTTGTAGCCGAGAAACTCGAAGCTGATCTCGTACCAAGTCACGCCGATATAAAGCGCGGAGGCGATTCCAGCGATAATAAGCAGCCAATCCCATATCGGCACGTTACCTATGCGCCACCACTCGTACTGGCGAAGCTGCATGGAGCCGGACGTTTTGAAGGCCGGATACCAGATGAATATGAGCAGCAGCACGCCCGACATATGGAAGCCCATATGCCAATAGTCGATCGGAACGCCGATGCCGGCGGTGATGTAATGATAACCAGCGAATAGTACGGCGAACGCGAACACCGCATGAGCAAGCCATCTGGAAATCGGGCGCATCTGGAGCGCGCTGTCGTACTTCTTCTCTAGTTCCTCGGCAGCCTTTACATCGAACTCAGCCATTCCAGCTCCGCTTTGAAATCTCTTTGCTGCTCTATGGAGCGGAAAAGAAGGCGGGCTTTAACCCGCCTTCTGGTCTCAGAACTGATCGCTGACTATTTGACCATGCCCTGTTCTTTGTAGAATTTCTCGGCGCCCGGGTGAAGTGGGATAAGAATTCCCTTCAGCGCCGTCTCCATACGGATGTCCTTGCCCTTGGAATGCCCCTTGTCGAGAAGCTTGCGCGTGTTCTTGTTCCAGAGGGCCTTGGTGATGTCGTAGACGAGTTCTTCGGGCTGATCGACCGATGTGATCAACTGGCCGTTCACGGCGACAGTCGGCACATCGTAGTCGATGTTTTCATAGGTCCCAGCCGGGATCATCGACTCAACGTAATAAGGGATGAGTTCGTTGATCTTTTTGCGCTCTGCATCGGTGAACTTGTAGAGCTCGAAACCTTTCGTCGACCCCAACTGGATCAACGCCGCAAACGGTGTCCCGCCTGCATAGAAGAAGGCATCAAGCTGGCCGTCCGCCAGACGCTGCGTGCTCTGAGAAAGGCCAAGTTCGGCTTCCCGGGCATCGATGTTGTAGTGCTCCAGGATCATGCGGACCGAGACCTGGGTGCCTGAACCGGCGGCGGCAACACCGACGCGCTTGCCATCCAAGTCTTTGAGCGACTTTATTTCCGAGCCCTTGGCCAGGACGAGATGCATGTCCTCGGGATAGAGGTTCGCAATCGCGCGGATGTTCGTCTTCGGGCTGCCGGTGAATTTTCCTTCGCCTTTGTAGCCCTGCACGACACTTTGCGCGCCAGCGAGACCGGCATCGAGCTGGCCGGCGTGGATCGCGTTGACGTTCGCGACCGAAGCGTTTGTTGAAACGGCGATGGCAACCAGGTTTTCGACGCCACAGGCGCCGCCTTTATCGCACGGCCGCGAGCCAGGCGGGTTCGAAATCGCGTTGGCTATAAGACCACCAATAGGAAAATAAGTGCCGCCAGCACCGCCGGTGCCGATCCTCCAAAACTTCATTTCCTGTGCCTGGCCTACCCCGGTCGCGACCAGCAGGCCCGCCACGGCGACAAGACCAATTTTACTGAGTAGTTTCATACAATCACTCCTTGAGAAGTCGACTTCGTCTGCGTGGACCGTGCAATTCCACATGGTCAACACTTACTTAGCAAGTGCAGCATAACGCAACTTATTGGACGTGCAATTTTTTCCATTGTTTTAGTTATGGATGACCCGGACGCCAGGCTCTTCTATGGCGCGAATTCAGTGCGAAATCCGATCAGATTTTCAAGGGGCAAAGTCTGCGGAATTCGCGGTCGATACACGCGGTCAGTCCGTCTCACGTGATTGTCCTATTGCCGATATCGCGTTGCACGCAATTCGCGCCGCTGTCACGCCGGAGACGCCATTAACATCAAGTTGAGGTGCGAGTTCGACGATGGCGCAACCGACGATCCTGCAGCGCGCGGCAAGTCCGTCGAAGAGATCGATGATCTGCCAGTATGTGAGGCCGCCGGGCACCTGTGCTGCGACACCCGGCATGAAAGCGGGGTCGAGCGCGTCGAGATCGAGAGAGATAATAACGTTGGCCCCTGGCGGCACATGACCCAGCGCCGCCTCCATCCCAGCGGCATGAATGCGCCGCGCCGTTACAATGCGCGCGCCCCACGCTTTTGCATCGTCAACATCGCCGCGCGATGCGCTTCCGACGCCGCGGAGACCGATTTGGACCATGCCGCTGACCCAGGGCATTTCCGATGCGCGACGCATCGGACTGCTCCAACCGAGGCGTTCGCCGAACCGTTCATGGCGCCAATCCAAATGCGCATCGACCTGGACGATCCAGACCGGTCCATCATTGCGGTAAGCCGAAATGACCGGTATCGGAACGGAATCGTCACCTCCGAGTACAACCGGTATCGCCCCTGCACGGACGACACTCGAGACTGCTTCTTCGATCTTGCTCCGGTTGTGCTCCGGCGTGGCGGGATCACAGGCGACGTCGCCGGTGTCGACGACAGGGCCGAAGTTCGCGTTTAAGAGTTGACCGTCCACATCAAAGTCAAAATGCTCGTGCCAATCAGCATATCGTTGACTGGCGGCCCGGATGGCAGCGGGACCTTGTTCGGCGTGACTCGGCGTCCCGGGCTGGTAGGGCGTTGCGTTACTGGCGCCGATAATGGCAATACCGCCGGCGGCAACATCACCGGGCTTGCTCTTGGGTAGTCCGAGAAAAGTCTGCATGGGATCGGGGCTCTTTTAAGCTGAAGTGGACCATTAAGCTGAAATGGACCACGTCACGGCAACATGAGTGACGGGCCCGGTCTGGACAGATGTTGCAAAAAGGGGCGTAACTTGCGCCACAAATGAAGCCGGGACAAAAGTATGTTATCAAACAGTAAGTTGCGCGTCATTTCTTCTGTGCTCGTCATCCTATCGATGGCGATTCCGGGGCAAGCGACCGCGGCAGACCGCAAGGTGGCCGATGCAGCCGCCGACTCATCACGCGGCGAAATCATGGTGCAACTGAACAAGCTCGTCCAAGCGGGAGATGCCTGCCGCATGGCGTACGTCTTCCGGAACGGTCTCGACCGCACGATCGGCGACCTGGGCATAGAGGTGGTCGTGTTCGACGCGGCCGGGCAAGTCATCAAACTTCTCGCCATTGCGCCAGGGCGGCTGATCGCGGGAAAAACACGCGTGAAGCAATATGACGTCAAAGGGCTGAATTGCAAAACTGTTGGCCGGCTGCTGATAAACGATGTCAGCCGCTGCAAGGGCGAGGGACTTGACGCTCAATCTTGCCTCGATCGACTGCGGCCAAGTACGCGAATCGACGTGAAACTCATCAACTGACTGGACTTTCGCCATGCTCGACTATCTTCGCGCCGTCGATGCCGGACCTGCTTTCGAACTGCTGCAACGCGGTGGCCCGGTTGTCGCGATTATCGCTGTCATGTCTGTCGTCGCGTTCGCTGTGGCGCTATTGAAGCTGGCGCAGTTTAGCTGGCGTGGTATCGGCCGCCACGGCGTGATCGAACGCGCGCTCGGGGCGTGGTTCGCTGGTGATAGCCAGCGCGCGATTGGTTTGCTGGAGAACCGGCGTAGTCCGACAGCCCACGTGGTCGCCCACGCCATGAAAGGCTTGTCAACCGGGGCTCACGCGGGAACGGTGCGGGAGGATGCCGAACGACTTGCCCATTATGAGCTTGCCGGCTTGCGCAGTCTTCTCAGAGTTCTTGAAGCAACATCTCAAATCGCGCCTCTGCTTGGCCTGTTCGGTACTGTACTTGGCATGATGAGTGCTTTTCAGGCATTGCAGTCCGCCGGAGCCGAAGCTGATCCAGCGGCCTTGGCTGGCGGAATCTGGGTGGCCCTTATCACGACTGCTGCCGGTCTCGCCGTTGCCATCCCGGCGGGGCTTCTTCTTTACTGGTTCGAGGGCCGGATCGATCGTGAAACGAGCCACATGGAAAATGCGGTGACCAGTTTATTCACCGCGCGGCTGCGCCAAAGACCGGCCGAGGCATCATTTGATGTGGCCGGAGCCGGGCTTCGTTCGCCGGGTGAGCCCGCCCATGGTTTCAACCTTCGTGGGTCCGCCAATGCAGCTGAATAGAACATCGCGTCGCCGCATTATAAGCCTGACGCCGCTAATAGATGTCGTTTTTCTGCTGCTTGTTTTCTTCATGCTCGCCTCGACGTTTCTGAAATTCGGGATAGTTAAGCTGGAGACCACAGGCGGGTCGGCGATGCGTTCGGCCACAGACATGTCGAAGGTAGCGCTCATCCATGTCGGTGCCGAAAAGGAGCTGAGGATCGCCGGCAAGGTCGTTGTCCCGAGCGAGGTTTCGTCGACCTTGCAGGCAGAAATCGTGGCAGGGCGCTCGGATGCGGTGATCGTGCTTGGCCGGGGCGCGACAACGACTGATCTCGTTTTCGGGCTCAGCCGTGTCCGCCACCATGAGTTCGCGTCGGTCCGCGTCGTTGATTGAGGCCGGGGCACGTAACGGGACCAATGCGATGAGATTGCGCAAGAATGACCGAGGGCACGCCCGTCAGCCCGATCTGACGGGCCTCATCAACATCGTCTTTCTCATCCTAATCTTCTTCATCGTCGCCGGGACCCTACGGCCGTTTTGGGCGCAGGATCTCGAACTCGCCAAAATCGATCAGGATTCTGCCGCTAGCGGGGCGCCGCGCCAGGTGATAGCCCACGCCAACGGCCGCCTGAGTTATGCCGGGCAAGACATCCAACTGGAGGCACTCGCGCAACTCGTAACGGCGGGAGCCAACAGGACGGCGAACAAGACGAACGCAGCGTTTACCATCGTTGCTGATGGCCGCCTACCCGGTCGCGACCTGCTCAAAATCAGCCGGACGCTGCGAATAGCCGGGATCGAAAACATTTCGGTCCTGGTTGAGCGGGAGCAAAAATGACGGGATTCGGGGCAAAAGCTTGGGTGGCGGCACTGACGCTGTCGCTGACGCTGCACGGCGTTCTAACTCTCAGTCTAACGCCGCCTGATCCCGGAGACGTGGTGCATCATCGGGGACAGCCGACCACGGTCGCAGGGAGCCTCGGCAGTATTTTGGGCGGGATCGAATCATCCGCCGAGGTCAGCACCCAGCCGGTCGAGACCGTGGAACCGGTTGAGGTTGCGCCCAGCGCATTTTTGGACGCACAGGCCGTAGAGCCTCAGGCTACGCAACCAAACGCACCCACGCCGACCACAAGCGAGGCAGCACCTCAGCCGCCGCCATCTGAAGTCGAAGCCCGTTCGCCGGAAAAACAGACGCTGTCGCGCGAGACGGCTCGCTCACCCCCGCGCACGCGGCCCCGCGCTGTTACGCCTGAAGAAGCAAGTGAGACGGCGCCGACAGTGGCGAAGCCTGTAAGACCCAGGCGCACCAGAACACGCAAGAAGGCAGTGAACACGAAGACGCGGCGAAAGCCTCGAGCGCGCAGCCGGGCGGGATCGAACAAGCAAGGCTCGGCGTCGAAACGGCGGGGCGGACAGGTCGGCCGCCGGCAAGCCAGCGTCGGCTCGGTGCGCAACTATGGCGCGCGCGTCCGGGCTCGTATCCTCTCGTTCAGACCAAACGCCTACGGCCGCGGCAGCGCTTCGATTTCATTCGGCGTCTCGCCGCGCGGAGCGCTTCGGTATGCCCGGATCGCCAAGTCCAGCGGCGACCGCGCACTCGACCGTGCGGCCCTCGCGAGCGTGCGCCGGGCCGCGCCTTTCCCACGCCCGCCGCGGGGCGCCAGTCCGTCGCAACTGAGGTTCCGCATTTCTTTCAGTA